>DAOUHO010000135.1:0-4631 GCA_034428595.1 Chloroflexota bacterium
GACGATCTCTTTGGCGAAGACGGTGGGAACGCCCACCACGAACTCGCCGTCGCTCGCTTCCACCAGGCGGGCGCCCTGAAACCAAGCGAGATACTCGGCCTTGGGTACCTCGAGCTCCAGCACGCCGAGCGCGGCTTCCCAGGTTCGATTGGGGAGGATTTCGGGCAACGGCGCGACAGCTCCTAGGGCATGACGGGAGGCTATAGAGTAGCCGTAGCCGTGGGTGCTCGCAACAGCTCGCCAAACCTGTTAGCGACCAAAATTCCCAAAGTCACGACGAGGATTCTTTAGGCACGCCGCAGCGGTGACGCCGGACGATACAACGGTACGAAACGCCCGGCGGCGGTGACGACGCCCGAAACGGGGCGCGAACCAGGCGGGCGGCCGGACACGCGCCGAGGAGCGCCAGAGAAAAGGGGCTCGCAAACGGGTGTGGCGTGGCCGCCCGGGCCGGCGGCGTTGGGCCGTCGGAGAGCGGGTCGCCGGTTGACGGCGCTGTCACTGAAGTCACGGAAACGTTACGAGGGTATGTTCCAATGAGGCGCTGCAACGGTGAGACGGGGTGACTCGCCGCCGGAATCGTGCCGCTGCCGAGCGTTGCCGGGAGCTGACTCTACTACTGGCAGCGGGCGGCGGGCTCGACGGGCCGTCGGCGAGGTGTCCCACGGATGCAGGTACAACGTCGCTCGATAGGTCCACGCCCGAGGTAAGTGACCAGGAGCGACCGCACGCTCGGCTTACGGGTGGCAGGGAATGAAGCCGGAGGACGGCGATATACTTGGGGATACGCGATCCGCGGCGAGGAAAGGTGGTCGACGATGCGGGTGATCACGGGCTTGCTGGCGGGCATTGGGTTTCTGGTGGTGCTGCTGTTCCTGGCGGCCATCGGCCTCTTCGCGTACGACGAGGTGAAGCGCCGCGTGGCCGGCGACGACGATGGCGAATCCGAGGCTGCCGCGGAGGCGCCCGGAGGCTGAGAACCGCCTACGCGCCGAGGAAGCCGAGCAGCTCGATGCCCAGGGCCCCGGCGAAGGCGAAGCCGATGTTCTTGATCGCACGCCCCGGCCACGAGGCGGCGATAAACTTGACCACGCCGAACCGGCTCGCGCCCGCAATCATTCCCGCCACGTCGAACACGGGGTTGGGGATCATCGCCAGGACGAAGAGCGTCGCCACCCCGTGCCGGTCCATCCAGCGCTTGATCGCCGAGTAGCCCCGCACGTTCTGCACCACTCCGCGCCCGCTCCAGCCGATGTAGTAGCCGGAAAGCTCGCCGATGGTCTGGCCGGTTGCGGCCACAAGCCCCACCAGCCACGGATTGAGGACGGCGCCGAAGGCGGCCACGCTCACCGCGCCGGGAGCCGGCAGGATGACCGTGGCCGCGGCGACGATGGTGATGACGAAGACCGCCAGATAGCCCAGCCCCGCGAACCGGTCCTGCACCTGCTCGCTGTAGATGACGGCCAACACCGCGATGGCGAAAACCGCCGCCAAGCCAAGCACCTGGGCCGCGCGCCGCAGCCATTGACGAGCGCGCGGCGTGATCGAGGTCACGTGGCTCAGAACGGCCGGGCGGTTCCGGCCGGACACTTGCCGGGTCGCAAACGACCGCCCGCGTTCGGGTTGGTAGGGGCGGATTTCAAATCCGCCCGCGCAATGACCGAGCATCGCGGGGAGGTGGGGACCCGGACGCAACCCATCGTCATTCCCGCGGAGGCGGGAATCGACCCCCCACCAAATTCGGATCCTCCTAGGGCGCCGGTGGCGGTCGTCACGGGGAGACCGGATCGAGGCGATATTCGATCAGCGTGGGGCCCGACCGGCCAAGGGCGCGGGCGACCGCCTGCGCCAGCGCGTCGGGGCGGTCCACGGCCTCCGCGTTTGCCCCATAGGCCCGGCCCAGGGCCACGAAGTCAGGATTCCGCAGCCGCACGTCCACGCTGCGGCCGGCGAAGATGTTGCGGAAGTGGCCGTCGATGGCGCCGTAGGACTGGTCGTTGAACACCACCGCCACCACCGGCACCGTCTCGCGCATGGCGGTGTTCAGCTCTTCCGACGTGAACAGGAAGCCGCCGTCGCCGCTGAGCGAAACCACGGGTCGATCGGGGCAGGCGATCTGCGCGCCGATCGCGGCCGGCAGGCTGAAGCCGAGCGTGCCGAAGTAGATGGGAAACATGTAGGAACGCGGGATGTCGACCGGGAAGAGCGTGGCCGCGTGATAGCTGGTGAGCGTCATGTCGTTGACGAGCACCGCGTCGGTGGGCAACACCTCCCGCAGCGCGCCCAGGATGGCCGCGGAGCGAGGATCGTCCAGCGCGTCCTGGGGCAGGCGGCGCAGCTCACGCAACTGCTCGTCGAGACCGGCGTCTTTCGGCGGCGCTTCGTCGGGCAGCGCTTCCAGCAGCTCGCTCAGCGCTGTGGCGGCGTCGGCGTGCAGCCCCACGGCGACGGGGTGTGAACGACCCAGGGCGTCGGCGTCGCGGTCGATCTGGATCACCGTGTGCGCCAGGGGCATGCGCCCGTCCTCGGTCATGCGCGCCCCCAGGCGGCAGCCGACGACGAGGATGAGATCCCGCGTACGCAGGAACTCGTAGAGACTCTCGTCGCGGCGGTTCTTGCATCCCAGGGCGAGCGGATGGGACTCGGGGATGGCGCCCTTGCCGGTTTGCGCCGTCAGGACCGGCGCGTGAAGGCGTTCCGCGAGCGCCGCGGCCTCGGATCCGGCGTCCATGGCGCCGCTGCCCAGGAAGAGCAGGGGCGCGTCGGCGTCGGCCAGCAACGCCGCGGCGCGGTCGACCGCCTCGGGTGAGGGCGCGCGCGGGGGAGTGTGCAGCCGTTCGGGCAGCGCCACGTCGTCGGTGGCGGTGAGCAGGTCCAGCGGAATCTCGATGCTCACCGGTCCGGGTCGCGCGTCGGCCATGGCC
Organism: Chloroflexota bacterium; assembly: GCA_034428595.1. Classification (GTDB taxonomy): domain Bacteria; phylum Chloroflexota; class UBA11872; order UBA11872; family UBA11872; genus JAJECS01. Next base: position 2,925 of record DAOUHO010000135.1, read on the forward strand.
CGCAGGCCCCGCTGGATCGCGTGCGGGATATCGGGAACGGTTTCCACGAGTTCGTGATGAGCCACCAGCGCCCGCAGCAGGCCCGACTGATCGCGCAGCTCGTGCAGCTCGCCGGTCTCCGCCGGCTCCGACCGCACGCCCAGGGCGGTGGCGATGTGCAATACGGGTGACGACTCGCCGTAGGCCTCGGCCAGCCCGGTTGAGGCGTTGGTGATGCCCGGTCCGGTGATCGTGACCACGCACGCGGTGCGGCCCGAGGCGCGTGCGTAGCCGTCGGCCATGAACGCCGCGCCCTGCTCGTGACGCGTAATCACCAGCCGCAGGTCGGGCGCGTCCAGCAGCGCGTCATACAGCCCGCCGTTGTGCACGCCCGGAATGCCGAACAGCGTGGTGATCCCGGCCCGTCGCAGCCCGGCCACGACGGCTTGTCCGCCGGTGAGCTGCGGCATGGGGAGCGCTCCGGGTCTGTGCGGATCGTGCCGCGATGGTCGCCGGAGCCAGCGTAGCGCCTGACGGGCAAGACTGATTTGCCCGGCCATGGGCCCGTTCGCACAATTGAACCGACCCCGCGCAGCGGGGCCCCCTGAGGCGGCGAAAGGAAGACCCATGGCTGATATCACGCGACGCGCGGACGCGGTGTGGACCGGAAGTCTCTTCGATGGCGACGGTGAGTTCTCGGTTGGCAGCGGCGCCGTTGCGACCCAGGGCGTCACCTGGGCCGCGCGCACCGAGGAGCCCGAGGGCAAGACCAGCCCCGAGGAGCTGATCGCCGCGGCGCACGCCAGTTGCTACGCCATGGCGCTCTCGCACACGCTCACCGAGGCAGGTCACCCGCCCACGCGGCTGGAGGTTTCGGCGGTGGTCACCTTCGCGCCCAAGCCGGGCGGCGGCATGATGGTGGCGTCGAGCGCGCTGACCGTGCGCGGCGCCGTGGACGGCCTCGACGCGGACGGCTTCGCCGACCTGGCCGGCCAGGGCGAGCAGGGCTGCCCGATCTCCAACGCGCTGCGCGGCAACATCGAGATCACCCTCGACGCCGCGCTCGCGGGCTAGGGGCACTGGGCGGCGGATGCTTTGGTAGGGGCGGTTCGCGAACCGCCCTGCATCGCGAGGACGCGGCACGCCCGGGTTCGAGCATCCCAGGGTCCTCGTTGCACTCGAATGACGGAAACGTACTGAGCGGTGGAAGCGACCTCGACGACAAGGGAGACAAGGAGTGCAGGTGAACACAAACGACTGGCCCGGCGCGGCGGATCTGGAAGCCGCGCTCGAGCGCCTGCTCGAGGCCATCGCCGAGGGCCGCGGCCCCGAGGTCGCCGCCGCCGTGGCCGAGGTCGACCGACTCACGGCCTCCCTGGACCGAACCGTGCCCGCGCGCCTGCGCCACTTCATGGCGCAGCGCGCGTACCAGAAAGCCCTGGCGACGCTGCGAGGGGAAGAGGCCGAGGCGCACCGGCCGGGGTAGGCAACGGACGAACCAGGCCTCCGCTATACGATGACCCCATGATCAAGCTCGGTCTCCGCTATGCCTCGACCTCCCGTGAGCACTTGCAGCTCGTGCGGCAGCTGGGCGTCGAGGGCGGCACGTTGCGCTGGATCCGGTTTCCCGGCGCGGAGGCCAGCGGCGGCCACGTGGACCGTGACGGCTTTCGCGCGTTGCTGGCGCGGTTCGCCGAATTCGATCTGGCACTGGGCGGCGGATGCTTT
>DAOUHO010000136.1:0-4426 GCA_034428595.1 Chloroflexota bacterium
GGCGTTCGTGTTCACAGGTTCCTATTCGCTCGGGTGGGCGCTCGTCGGTGCGTCCATCGTCTCGCTGGCGCTAGACGCCGCGATGGACCGTGGCCCGCTGCGGCACCTCGCCAACCTGCTGGTGCGCCTGGCTGCTCAACGGCCCTAGCATGTCGGGTCTCACTTCGCTGCGGGCGTCCGCGGCGCTCGCCGCGCTTCTGCTCATCGTGCTGATGGGGGCCACCTGCGCCGGCCCGACAGGCGCCGACCCCGAGGCTGGCGGCACGGCGGCGGTCGACGCCGGCCTGCTGCTCGCCGTGCTTGTTCCGCCGGTGATCCTCGTCTCCCTCGCCTGGCTGGCATACGTCTTCCGGCTCCTCTTTCGAGAGCCGCCCGAAGGACCACCGCCTCGCAAGCGGTGACCGTCGCCTTCCCTGGCGTAATCTGTTGTTACAGGGGTGCGGGGGATTGGCCGTGACGGCCGACGACATCAGCCTGACGATTGACGGGAGACTCGTGTCGGTTCCGCCTGGCGCGACGCTGCTGGATGCGGCATCCGCGGCCGGCGTCGAGGTCCCCACGCTCTGCTTTCACCCCAACCTGGCGGCCTCGGCCAACTGCCGCCTGTGCGTGGTGGAGCAGTCCCTCAGCCCGATTGTCGCCGGCGCCGAACCTCCGCCCGGCGCCCCCGAGCGCCAGGCATCGAAGCTGTTGCCGTCCTGTCGAGCCAAGGCCGAGCCGGGCCAAGTCGTCTTCACGAGCAGCGACAACGTGCTCGCGTCGCGCCGCGGTTCGCTGCGCCTGCTCCTCGGCGGCGTCGACCTGAGCGAAGCGCCCGAGCTGGCGGACCTCTGCGCCGACTATGGCCTCGCGGTCGGCACCGCCGCCAAGCGAGAGCCGTTTCCAATCTACGTCGACAACCCCTATTACATCCGCGACTACAACAAGTGCGTCATGTGCTGGCGCTGCATCGACGTCTGCGGCGACCAGGTGCAGTTCACCTTTGCCATCGAGCCGGCCGAGCGCGGGTTCGAGGTCCGCGTGGGCACCGCCGAGTACGACGGCATGATGGACACCACCTGCGTCTACTGCGGCAACTGCGTGCAGGTGTGTCCCAGCGGCGCCCTCAAGGGCCGCGCCCACTGGGAAGCCGAGCGGCGCGGCCTGCTCAGCGACGACCGCGTCGTCGAGACCACCTGCTCCTTTTGCGGCGTCGGCTGTGGCCTCACCGCCCACGTCCGAGACGGCGCCATCAGCCACGTCGACTCGCCCGACGATCACCCGGTGAACCAGGGCTGGCTCTGCGTCAAGGGTCGCTACGGCTGGGACTACGCCCAGCATGAAGACCGGCTCACGCATCCTCTCATTCGAGTCGGCGCACGCGGCGAGGGCCGCTGGCGGCGCGCGAGCTGGGACGAGGCGCTCGATCTGACCGCGCAGCGGCTGGCGCACCACCGCGACTCGCATGGACCCGGCTCGGTGGCGGTCTATGCGTCCTCCAAGTGCACCAACGAGGAGAACTACCTGCTGCAGAAGTTCACTCGTGCGGCCCTGCAGACCAACAACATCGACAATTGCACCCGGCTCTGCCACGCCTCGTCGGTCGCGGCGCTCGATATCGCCTTGGGCACCAGCGCCTTCACCAATTCGCTCGATGAGATCGCCGAAAACGACGTGATCTTCGTCACGGGCTCGAACACCACCGAAACTCACCCCATCACGGCCCTCAAGATGAAGGCCGCCGTGCGTGACGGGGCCCGGCTCATCGTGGCCGACCCACGCGCCATCGAGCTCACCCGCTGGGCCGACGTGCACCTGCAATTCCGCACCGGCACCGATGTGCCCATGTACAACGCGCTGCTGCACGTGGTGATCCGCGACGGACTCATGGACGACGAGTTCATCGCCGCGCGCGTGAACGACTTCGAGGCCGTCGCCGAGTCGGTCCGCGAATGGACGCCCGAGCGGCAGTCGGCGCTCACCGGCATTCCGGCGGCGGACATCGAGCGGGCCGCCCGCATCATCGGCGAAGCCGGCAAAACGGCGTTCTACTGGGGCGTGGGCATCTCCGAGCAGACGCACGGCACCGACGCCTGCCTCACGCTCATCAATCTTGCCCTGGCCACCGGCAACGTGGGCCGGCGCGGCACCGGTCTCAATCCCCTGCGCGGCCAAAACAACGTCCAGGGCACCAGCGACGTGGGCGCCATTCCGATGTACCTCACCGACTACCGCTCGGTCGAGGACCCTCGAATTCGCGGCGTCTTCGAGAAGGCCTGGGGCGTGGCTCTGCCGGCGGCCCAGGGCCTCACGACCATGGAAATCGCCGACGCCGTGGGGCGAGGAGATCTGCGGGCCATGTTCATCATGGGCGAAAACCCGCTCATGTCGGACCCCGACCTCAACGCCGCTCGCGAGCACTTCGACCACATCGACTTTCTGGCCGTGCAGGACATCTTCATGACCGAGACGGCGCAGATCGCCGATGTCGTGCTGCCCGCCGCAAGCTGGGCCGAGAAGGACGGCACCTTCACCAACACCGACCGGCGCGTGCAACGCGTCCGGACCATCCTGGACCCGCCCGGCGAAGCCCGGCAGGACTGGGAAATCGTCTTGGACCTCTCACGACGGATGGGCTACGACCCTCGCCTGGACACGCCGGCGGAGATCTTTGATGAGATTGCGCGGCTCACGCCCAGCCACGCCGGGCTCAGCCACGCCCGGCTCGACCGGGAGGGCGGCCTCCGCTGGCCGTGCTACGACGCCAACGATCCCGGTGCGCTGTGGCTCTTCGGCGACCGCTTTCCGACCAGTGACGGCCGAGCCACCATGACGCCGGTCGACTGGACCGAAAACGTGGAGATTCCCGACGCGGAGTATCCCTTCATCTTCAACACCGGTCGGGTGCTCTACCACTGGCACACCGGCTCGGTCAGCCGACGGTCGCGGCTCGACGACGCCTATCCCGAGCCGCTGGTGGAGGTGTCGCCCGAGGACGCCGATCGGCTCGGCATTCCCAAGAGCGGGCTGGTGCGCGTCAGCAGCCGCCGCGGCAGCCTCGAGGCCCGTGCCTGGATCACTCGCCGCGTGCCGCCGGGCACCGTCTACATGGGATGGCACTTCGTCGAAGCCGCCGCCAACTTGCTCACCATCAACGCCCTCGACCCGATTTCCAAGATCCCCGAATACAAGATCTGCGCCTGCCAGATCGAGGTGCTGGAAGCGCAACCAAGCCGCCAATCGCGATCCCTCACCAGCGCGAAGGCGTAGACGACGGTCCATTCCCGACATCCGATGCCGCGGTTGACGATCTCACACGCCCCACCCGGCTACGACTGCCCCTTCTGCGCCATCGCGGCCGGCGCCGAATTGGAGTTCACCGCCTGGCGCGACGCCCACGTCGTCGTGCAGATTTCCACCCGTCGTGCCCCGGACAGTGCGGAAGGCCCCGGAAACGCGCTCGTGATCCCGCTGGAGCACCACGAGAACCTCTACACGCTCCCTGACGACCTCGCCGGCCGCGTCGCCCGCATGGCACGCCGTGTTGCTGTCGCCATGCGCACCGGATATCCCTGTGATGGCGTCACCGTGCGGCAAAACAACGAGCCGGCCGGTGGCCAGGACGTCTGGCACTTGCACACGCACGTGATCCCCCGCCACGCGGGCGCCCGCCCGTCGGATTCGCGCGCCGGGCGCCCGGACGACGCCGAGCGCAGCCGCTACGCGGACCGCCTGCGCCGGAGCCTCGCCGCCCTCGACGAATCGCCCGGCCCGTCCTGAGTCTCGGTCCGCCCGGGCGGTCTCGGTAGCCGGGTCGGTGACCGCGCCTCCGGGCGTGTTGTGATGCAAATCTTGATACTGCAACCGGGTGACATGCTTGTTTATCCATGCAATTGGGCGTGATAGGGCAAATTGCGCCAAATTCTGTGTACGTAACCGGATATTTGATATGATGAACTCTGAGGAATGTTCGACCGTCGTTCGTTCCTCAGGCGTGGCCTGGGGCTGCTGTCGGGAGGCGCGGCAGGAGTACTTGGGGGAGGGTTGGCCGCTGCGTCGGGTCCGGCCGAAGGCCATGGCGCGCCCGTTGCCTCGACGCCGGACGGTGAGCCCGAAAATACCGGCCGCCGGTCGATCATCGAAATCATCTGCGATGTCGCCGACCTAGACCCAACTGAGTGCGAGCCGTGGCTGCACCCACCGTCCGCGCCATCCGAACCGCAGTCGGTCTTGCAGACACACCAGGTGCTCACCGTTTACGGCCGTAGTTTCGGCGTGGCCCCGGTGCTTGGGATGCTGGGGGCGCTGAACTCGTTCGACGAGCTGGAACAAAGCGTCGCGCCGTGGACCAGCGCCATGGCGGAGCTCGCCCAAGCACCCGTCATGGTGGCGCCGCACCTGATCTACGGGCTGGCCCGACCGTGCCAGAGTGCCGACGATTCCTGCG
>DAOUHO010000137.1:0-6512 GCA_034428595.1 Chloroflexota bacterium
CTCGACGCTGAAGCCGTTTGGCGAGGCGGCCGGGGCCCTGGGGCGCGGCTTTGCGGACATCTTTTTCCCGCCGGTATGCGCCGGGTGTGGCGCGCTTGGTGACGGCATCTGCGCCGTCTGCATTTCTCAGCTCGAACCCCTCCCGCGTCCCTGCTGCCGCCAATGCAACCGGAGACTGGATCACGGCGACCAGTGCGCCGCCTGTCGTCGCCAGGGACGGCGGATCGACCAGGTGTTCGTGCGGTATCCCTACGAGACGCCGGTGCGCGAGGCGATTCTGCGCCTCAAGTTTCGCAACAAGCGATATCTCGCCGGGGCGCTGGCACGGGTTGCGGCGGAGGCGCTGTCGAATCCGCCGGATATCGATGCGCTCGTGCCAATTCCGCTGGGTCCCACTCGCGAGCGGGAGCGCGGTTTCAACCAGAGCGCGCTCATCGCGGCTGAATTGACCCGCTGGCTGGCCGTGCCCGTGCTGGACCAGCTCTTGATCCGTCACCGCGATACGGTTCCCCAAACCTCGCTGGTGCGCGAAGCCCGCTGGCGCAACGTGATTGGCGCCTTCACGTGCCTCCGCAACATGAGCGGCGCCCGTGTGCTTCTCGTCGACGATGTGGCGGCAACCGGAGCGACGCTCGATGCCGCTGCCCGAGCGCTGCGACGTCGCGGCGCGACCTGGGTGGGGGCCGTGGTGGCGGCGCGACCGCCGCCGGATCGCCCGCTCGCGCCATGAAGCCATGTATCCACACCCTGTTGATATACTCCGCGGTCTAGCTCCGGGGGGTGTGCGGCCATAACTCTTTGCCGCGACCCGCGTTTCAGATTGTGTGATGCCCGTGCGTGATCTCCTTGCCGGCCGTCGGCGCGGCGGAGTTCCAGCCGATCTCTGGGTCACCTGCCGCAAGTGCGGCGCCATGCATTACCGTCCGGAGTTCGAGGCGGGGCTGCATGTGTGCACCCGCTGCAACTACCACGATCGCCTGACCGTCGGCCAGCGGCTGGAGCTCCTCTTGGACGACGCGGGAGGGTTCCGGGAATTGGCGGCGGATGTGCAGACATCCGATCCACTTAACTTCTCCCGGCCTAGTGGGCGCTATCCAGACCGCGTGGCCAAAGCCCAAGCTTCCACCGGGCGCTCCGAGGCCGTCGTGTGCGGCGTGGGGCACATCCAGGGCCACGAGGTGGCGGTGGGGGTGATGGAGTTCGGCTTTATTGCCGGCAGCATGGGCGGGGCCGCCGGTGAGCGCATCGCCCGGCTGTTCGAGCTTGCTCAAGAACGGCGCATTCCGCTGGTGATGGTGACCTCGTCCGGCGGCGCCCGGCAGGACGAGGGTGTGTTTGCCCTGATGCAGATGGCGAAGACAACCGCCGCCGCCGCGCGTCTAGCCGACGCTGGCGTGCCCTACATCGCGCTGATGGCGGATCCCACGCTGGCCGGCGTGACGGCCAGCTTTGCCGCCGTCGCCGACGTCATCATTGGCGAGCCGGGCGCCACGATTCGCTTCGCGGGCTCGCGCGTCGTGCAAGGGACGCTGAGCCGCCGCGCGCAGGCCGACGACCACACCGCCGAGTGGGTGCTTCGGCGCGGCATGATCGACGCGGTCGTCCCTCGACGAGACCAGCGCCGCACCATCGGCCGACTCATCGAGCTATTGGCGCCCGCCCAGGTGTCTCGGCCCGCCGAGATTGGTGACACGGCCCGAACACGGCTGGGCTAGCGAGCGCCGGCCGTGCTGGACTTCGAGCGCGACCTCGACGAGTTGCGCAGCCGCATCGCGGAGCTTGAAGCGGAGAGCGATGTCGATTCCGCGTCGGACGTCCTGCGGCAGCTTGAACTGATGCAGCTCGAGCTCGAGGCGCGTACCGCCGACGTATTTTCTCGACTGACGCCCTGGCAGCGCGTGCAGCTGGCCCGCCATCGCGATCGGCCCCACACGCTCGACTTCATCGAGCGCATGATTGACGGATTCGTCGAGTTGCACGGCGATCGGCGCCACGGCGACGACATGGCTGTCGTTGGCGGCGTCGGCTCGCTGCACGGTCGGCGGGTCGTCGTGGTCGGTCATCAGAAGGGCCGCGGCACTCGCCAGAATGTCGAGCGCAACTTCGGCATGGCGCACCCCGAGGGTTACCGCAAGGCCATCCGCCTGTTCCAGCTGGCCGCTCGGTTTGGCCTCCCGGTCATCACCCTGCTCGACACTCCCGGCGCCGGACCGGCATTGGAGGACGAGGAGCGTGGCCAATCGTGGGCCATCGCCGAAAGCATGGCCGTCATGGCGCGTCTGGAGACGCCCATCGTCGTCGCGGTCATCGGCGAAGGCGGCAGCGGCGGCGCCCTGGCCATGGGCGTGGGCGATCGCATCTTGATGCTGGAGCACGCCATCTACTCCGTGGCTTCGCCGGAGGCCGCGGCCGCGATCATTTGGCGGGACTCGAAGTTTGCGGAGCGCGCCGCCGAGGCCCTTGGACTGACCTCGGATGTCCTCTATGCGGCGGACCTCATCGACCGCATCGTCCCCGAACCAGCCGGCGGCGCCCACCGCGACTACGACGCCACGGCGGAGAACCTCAAGGCGGTGCTCGTCGACGCGCTGGATGAGCTTGAGGCCATCCCGCGGGCCGAGCTGGTAACGGAGCGGTACGCCAAGTTTCGCGCGATGAGCGCCCACGTGGAGTCGACGCCGAACGATTCGTTGGTCGACGGTGCAAGCGTCGTGCCGGAGGCCGGTCACGGCCTTTAGCCCTTCGACCCCTTGCCGACGGCCCGGGCGGCGCCCGCATATTGAGTTGCCGTGCTGAACGTTCGTCGGACGGCCGTGCTAGCCGCACTCGGCGCGCTGGGTCTGGCGGCTCGCTCCGTCGCGCGATCGCCCACCGCAGCGGCGGCGACGGTAGCCCTACCGCTTCCGCGGTTGCCGCGAGCGCTCAACGGGCTGACGATCCAAGTCGTGTCCGACCTTCACGTGCGCTCGCCGCGCACGCCCAGCTTGAAGGCCCTGCACCGGCTCGCCGGTACCCGCCCGGATTTCCTGTTTGCCTGCGGCGACCTCAGCGACCGGGTTGACGCCGCGCCGTTTGTGGCCGAGGCCTTGGCGGCGATCGAGCCCGTGTACGGCGCCTACGCGGTCTGGGGCAACCATGATCTGTTCGTCTCCCGTGATGCGACCGACCCGGCGTGGATCGGCTATCGCACCCAGCCGCTGGGATTCATGCGGCAGGTGTATCGGGCACACGGCATCACCGTGCTCAACAACGCGCATGTGTGCCACCGGATCGGTGGCGCGGAGTTTGCCATTGTCGGCATCGGCGACGCGACCCATCGGGGCGACGACGCAGTGCGTGCAGTCGACGGCCTCGACGAAGACGCCTTCACCCTTGTGCTGACGCACAATCCCGACGCTGTGCCGCGGCTGGGGCAAACGCGCGTAGACCTCGTGGTTTGCGGGCATACCCACGGCGGACAGATCGTGCCGCCGTTCATGACGGCGCCGATGACCAGCACACGCTTGCCGCTCTTGAGGCCCAGCGGACTGATGCATATCGACGGCCGACTGGTGTTCATCACCCGCGGGGTCGGTACGGTCGGAATTCCCATGCGAGTCAATGCGCCCGCGGAAGTGCCGCGGCTGACGCTGGTTCGCGTGGCTGAGCCCGCCCGGTAGGCTTGGACCGGTCGCTCGTCGTGGGCATGGCTCCGCCGACCCCGTGTAGAAACAGGATGCGCTGATGGACCTTGGGCTTCGTGACCGCGTCGCGCTCGTCACCGGTGGGAGCCGCGGCATCGGCCGGTCAATCGCCCTCGGTCTTGCGGCTGAGGGCTGTGATGTGGCCATCGTCGCGCGCGGCGGGGACGATTTGCGCCGCACGGCTGCCGAGGTCTTGGCGCTCGGAGTTCGCGCCGTCTCGCTTTCGCTGGACATGCGCGACGCCGCGGCGCCGGCGCAAGCCGTCGGGCGCACGGTGGCCGAGCTCGGCGGCATCAATGTGCTGGTCAACAACGTCGGCGGCGCAATGGGCGACAGCGACTTTGTGACGGGCACCGACGACCAGTGGTCCGCGACGTTCGACGTCAACCTGAGCGCGGCCGTTCGGGCTAGTCGCGCGGCGGTGCCGCTCATGAAAGCCGCCGGCTGGGGCCGCATCGTGCACATCACGTCCATCTACGGGCGCGAGGCCGGCGGCCCTCCCGCCTACAACGCCGCCAAATCGGCGATGAACAGCCTGGCAACGTCGATGGCGCACGAGCTGGCGCCGTTCGGCATCACGGTCAATGCCGTGGCGCCGGGCTCGATCCTGTTTCCGGGCGGCGGTTGGGAGCGGCGCCGGCGCCGCGATCCGGAGGGTATGGCGGCGTTCGTCGAGCGCGACATGCCCATGGGACGATTTGGCCGTCCCGAGGAAGTGGCTGCCGTGGTGGCGTTTCTCACCTCGGAGCAGGCCAGCCTCGTCACCGGCGCGTGCATCAACGTGGACGGCGGGCAGTCCCGCTCGAATACCTAAGTCGCGGGGTCCGACGCCTCGTCAAGCCGCGCGACCTCTTCCGCCGTGAGTTCCCAGCCAGCCGCGTCGACGTACGCGTCGAGCTGCTCGGGGGTGTCTGGCCCAGCGGTGGCCGTCGCCACCTCGGGATGCGAGAGCACCCACTGGATGGCAACGGCGGTTGGGTGGCGTCCGTGGGCGGCGCCGACTTCGCGCAGGACATCGACGACCCGCTGCGCCCGGTCGGTGAGGACCGATTGGAGTTCGCCTGGCGGCTGTCGATCCCACAGCGTACCCGCGGGAGCCGGCTGGCCCTGCTGCAGGTCACCGCTGAGCACGCCCACCGCCAGCGGCGAAAACGCCATCACCCCAATGCCGAACTCCCGGCAGAAGGGGAATAGCTCCTGCTCAGGGTCGCGGCACAGCAGGCTGTACTGGTTCTGCGTGGTGATGAAGCCGGGCGCGACCGCCCGGTCGGCAATCCACAGCGCCTGACACGCCTCCCACGCCTGATAGCTGGAAACGCCCCAATAGCGGGTCTTGCCGCTGGCCACGACATCCGTCATCGCGCGAACCGTCTCCTCCAGCGGCGTAGTTTGATCGCGCCAGTGGACGATGTAGATGTCCACGTGATCGGTCTGGAGCCGGCGCAGGCTGCGGTCGATCTCGCGCAGGATGTGGTAGCGCGAGCTGCCGATGTCGTTCGGCCCCTCCCCCACGATCGACGTCACCTTGGTGGTGATGACCAGGTCGTCGCGCTGCCCTGGCAGCACACGCCCGAGCACTTGCTCCCCGATTCCGCCCACATAGGTGTTGGCGCAGTCGATGAAGTTGACGCCTTTGTCGATCGCGTGCCGGATGATGCCCTCCATCAGGTCCTGGTCCGTCATCCCACGGAATCCGCATCCCAACGCCACCCGGGACACCTTGAGCCCTGAACGGCCCATGTTCACGTACTCCATCGGGCCTTACTCCTCACTGGTCACCACCCCGCGGCGGCGATGATGCCACTCTCGGAGCGCTCGCGCGCGGACGACGCCTATAATCAGCCGCCGCCAGGCTGCACCACTACTTGGACTCCTTGATGACGACGTTTCAGTCCCGCATTCACGGGGTGATTCCGGCGCTCCTGACGCCGCTCAACGCCGCCTTCACCGCGGACGAGGCTGCGCTGCGGCGGCTGACTCGGCGCGTCGTCGACGCCGGCTGCCACGGGATCGTGGTGCTGGGGACGACCGGCGAGTTTGGCTCCATCGACGACGCCGATCGCGAGATCGTCATTCGAGCGGCCGTTGACGAGGTCGGCGGCGACGTACCGGTCATCGTGGCGTGCGGACAGCCAAACGTGAGACGGACTCATGAGCAGCTTCGCGCGGCCGGCGACTTGGGCGCCGACGGCGTGCTCGTCAATCCGCCGTTCTACTTTCCAATGACGCAGGACGAGCTCGTCGGCTATTTCGATGGCGTCGTGCGCGCGTCCCCCGTACCCGTGCTGCTCTACAACATCCCGCGCATGACCGGAGTTCCCGCCGAGCCGGCAACGCTTCCCCGGCTGCGCGACGTCGGCGTGCAGGGCACCAAGGACAGCTCGGGCTCCGTGGCGAACGTGATGAGCTATCTGGCCGCCACCCGCGGCGGCCCCGAATTTCGAGTGATCGTGGGCGGCGATGTGACGTTCCTGCACGCCCTCATCTCCGGCGCGGCGGCCACCACCGGCATGACGCCAAACATGGCGCCGCAACTGAATCTGGATATCTACGAGGCCTGGCGCGTCGGTGACCTCGAGGCCGCGGCGGACGCACAGAACCGCACCAACGAGTTTCTGGAGATCTTTCAGTCCCGGCCGGGATTTGGCCACGCCGTGGCGAAGGGTCTCCTGAGCCGCGTCGGGGTCATGGAGCGCTGGGTGGCGTCGCCCAAGACCTCCTGTGACGACGCGCAGATTGACGCCGCCTTCGAATTGCTCAAGTCCTATCTGCCCGAGTTCGCTCCGACCGCCGTTCCCGCGTAGGCGGCGCGTCTAACCCGGGGGCGCC
>DAOUHO010000138.1:0-22705 GCA_034428595.1 Chloroflexota bacterium
GCCTGGAAGTTGCGCAGCGACCAGGCCATGAACAGCGAGACAACCAGCACCGGCGCCAGCACCACCGGCATCCAGTCGGTGCCGCCGACCGCGAGCACGCCCCCCAGGATCAGCGGCGCGACCGCAAATGCGGCGTGTCCGCCCAGGAAAAACAGCGCCACGTTGGTGCCGGTATTGCGGCCCTGAGCCTCGTTGGCAATGGCCGCGCCCTGCGGGTGGAACGCGGCGACGCCGACCGCGGCCACCACCAGGAACAGCACCAGCAACGGATAGCTCGGCGCGAACGCGGCCACGGCTACCCACAGCGCGATCCAGGCCGGGCTGATCGACGCGAGCCAGCGCCTTCCCAGGCGGTCGCCGACGTAGCCGAAGAGCGGCTGAATCACCGAGGTCGTCAGGGCCCAGGCAAGCGCCGCCAGACCGATCATGCCGTAGGACATTTCCAGCCGCACGGCGAGGATGGGATAGAGCATGCTCGGTCCCAAGGCGGAGAAGTCCGACGCGAAGTGACCCACCGCGACGGTGAACACGGCCTGCCGGCCGGCAAAGATTCGCGAGGCGATTCGACCCTTGAGGCGTCGGCGCTACAGCCGGGACGCCCCCGTGACGGTGGTACATTCGCAGGCCAAGCGTACGCACCGCCGGCGCACCCCGCATGCCTCCCCCTGCTTCCGTCATGTCCAAGTGGGTCTATCCCTTCCGCGAGGGCGGCGAGTCCATGCGCAATCTGCTCGGGGGCAAGGGCGCCGGCTCGGCGGAGATGACCAAGGCCGGCATGCCGGTGCCGCCCGGATTCACCATCACCACGAATGCGTGCCTGGAGTACTACGCCAACGACAAGGAGCCGCCCGCGGGTCTTGACGCCCAGGTGGACGTGGCGCTGGCCGAAGTTGAATCGGCGGTGGGCCGGCGATTCGGCGACCCGCAGAACCCGCTGCTCGTCTCCGTCCGGTCCGGCGCGCGCGTGTCGATGCCGGGCATGATGGACACGGTCCTCAACCTGGGGCTGAACCAGGCCACGCTCGAAGGGCTGATCGCCGCCACCGGCGACGCGCGCTTCGGCTGGGACGCCTACCGCCGCTTCATCCAGGGGTTCGGCTCGATCGTGTTGGGCGTGGAAAGCCGCGCGTTCGAGGACTGCATCGACGCTCACAAATCCCGCCTCGGCGTGGATCAGGACACCGAGCTCAGCGCGACAGATTGGCAAGCCGTCGCCGACGACTTTCGCCGGATCATCCGCGACGCCACCAACGCCGAGTTTCCGGACGACCCGCGCCAGCAGCTCGATCACGCGATTCGGGCGGTGTTCGACTCGTGGTTCGGGCGGCGCGCGGTTGACTATCGCCGGGTCCACGGGCTTCCCGACGACTGGGGCACAGCGGTCAACGTCCAGACGATGGTCTTCGGGAACATGGGCGAGACGTCGGGCACCGGCGTGGCCTTCACGCGCAACCCCAACACCGGCGAGCACGAACTCTTCGGCGAGTACCTGCTGAACGCGCAGGGCGAGGACGTCGTGGCCGGCGTGCGCACGCCGACGCCGATCGCGACGCTCGAGACCTCGATGCCGGAGGTCTTCGGTCAATTCGAGACCTACGCCACGCGGCTGGAGCAGCACTACCGCGAGATGCAGGACCTGGAATTCACCATCGAGTCCGGCAAGCTCTACATGCTGCAAACGCGCGCGGGCAAGCGCAGCCCGGCGGCGGCCGTCAAGATCGCCGTCGACCTGGTGCGCGAGGGAGTCATCGACAAGACGACGGCCGTGCAGCGGGTGGAGCCGGAGCAGGTCGGGGCCGTGCTGCATCCGCGCGTGGACCCGGCGCACTGGGAGCATCCCATCGCCACCGGGCTCAACGCCTCGCCGGGCGCGGCGCACGGGCAGGTGGTGTTCACGGCCGACGAGGCCGCGGAGCTCGCGGACTCCCGTCACCCGGTGATCCTGGTGCGGCCCGAGACCTCACCCGACGACTTTCACGGCATGGCGGTCTCGGCAGCCATTCTGACTGCACGCGGCGGCGCGACCAGCCACGCGGCCATCGTGGCCCGCCAGCTGGGCATACCGGCCGTGGTGGGCTGCGACGCCCTGCGCCTCGACCTCGAGTCTAAGCAGTTCACGGCCCACGGCGTCACGGTGAAAGCCGGCGACGTGATTACTGTCGACGGCACGGACGGCGAAGTGCTGACCGGCGCCCCGCCCCTCATTCCCGGCTCGATGACCCCCGAGTTGAAGGTCCTGCTGAGCTGGGCCGACGAGATTCGACGGCTGAGCACCTGGGGCAACGCCGACACGCCGGAAGAGGCCGTGCTGGCCCGCGAGCACGGCGCCGAGGGCATCGGGCTCTGCCGCACCGAGCACATGTTCCGCGAGGGCGACCGCTTGCCCATCGTGCAGGAGATGATCCTGGCCGAATCCGTCGAGGAACGGCAGAAGGCCCTCGATCGGCTGCTCCCCATTCAGCGCGAAGACTTCGTCGGCATTCTGCGCGCCATGGACGGCTATCCGGTCGTGATTCGGCTGCTCGACCCGCCGCTGCACGAGTTCTTGCCGGACCACGAGCCGCTCGCTGCCGAGCTTGCATCGCTGACCGCCGAGGACTCCGACCCGCGACGCCGGGCAAATCTCGAACGCATGCTGCGCCGTGTCGAGGAGATCCAGGAGGTCAACCCCATGCTCGGCTTGCGGGGCTGCCGCCTGGGCATCCAGCAGCCCGAGGTCTACGAGATGCAAGTACGCGCAATCATCGAAGCGGCGCTGGAGCTAAGCGCCGCCGGCCTGCAGCCGCGGCCCAAGATCATGATTCCGCTGATCAGCCACGTGAACGAGTTGCGGAAGGTGGAGGGGCGGCTGCACGCGGTCGCGGACGAGGTGGTGCAAGCCAAGGGCGCCGAGGTGTCCTACGAGTTCGGCACGATGATCGAGGTCCCGCGCGCCTGCCTGACCGCCGGGGCGCTCGCCGAGGTCGCGGACTTCTTTAGCTTCGGCACCAACGACCTCACCCAGACCACCTACGGCATCTCGCGCGACGACGCGGAGGGCAAGTTCCTCATTGATTATGTCGAGTCAGGCATCCTGCCCAGCAATCCGTTCCAGGTGATGGACCCGGACGGCGTCGGCGCGCTGCTGCGCCTGGCGGTCGAGCAGGGACGGGCGGCCGATCCCGACATCGAAATGGGCATCTGCGGCGAGCACGGCGGCGATCCGGACTCCATCGGGATCTGCGAGCAGCTCGGCCTGGACTACGTCAGCGCCTCGCCCTTCCGCGTCCCCGTCTCGCGCATGGCCGCCGCCCACGCCCGCCTGGCCGGAATCGACCGCGACCGCTAGCCTTGACGGCGTCCAGTGTCTGAGACACCACTGACGCGCGATGAAGTCCGACTTCTGGCGCCTGCAGCAGGAGATCGCCGTATGCGAGGTGAACTATGAAGCTACGCGTCGACCGTGAAGCCGACGCCCTCTACCTGCGTCTCGACGACACGGAGATCGTCGAGTCGGAGGAAGTCTCACCGGGCGTCGTGCTCGACTACAACGACGCCAACGAAGTCGTCGGCGTCGAAATGCTCCACCTCTCGAAGCGGTCCGCGGACCTGAATCTTTCCGGCCTCGAGTTCGAGACCGTCTAGCGAAGCGTCGGCGCCGGTCGTCGGCGGCCAAGGACTAGAATCTACGGTGATCTGACGCCCGCCTAAGGACACTGCGTGGCCTCGCCTGTTGAGGACATCAAATCCCGGCTGAACACGGCCGAAGTGATCGGCCGCGACGTGCGGCTGCAGCGCTCGGGGCGGTATCTCAAGGGGCTGTGCCCGTTCCACACGGAGAAGACGCCATCCTTTTTCGTTTTCGGTGATCGCGGCACGTTTCGCTGCTTCGGCTGCGGCGAGGGCGGCGATCTGTTCACCTACGTCATGCGGCGGGACGGCAGCAACTTTCCCGACGCGCTGCAACTGCTGGCGAGCGAGGCCGGGGTGGAGCTGCGCGCGCAGGACCGCGACCCGGACGCCGACCGGCAGCGGCGAAGCACGCGGGCCGCGCTGGAAGAAGCGGCCAAGCTGATGCACCGGTTGCTGCGCGAGGCGCCCGAGGCCACGGGGACTCGCGCTTATCTGGAGGAGCGCGGGGTGTCCGAGCAGATGCTCACCGCGTTCCGCCTGGGATATGCGCCGACGCGCGGCTCGCCGGTCACGACGCACCTGCGCCAACTGGGCACCGACGCGGAGGCGCTGAGCGCCACGGGCCTGGTTCGGGACGACGACGGACCGCCGCGCGACTACTTCTTCAACCGTTTGATCTTCCCCATCAGCGAGCGGCGCGGGACGGTGATCGGGTTTGGCGCGCGGGCGCTGGGCGACGCGACGCCCAAGTACCTGAACTCACGCGAGAGCGACACCTTCCGCAAAGGCAACCATCTCTACGCCTTCAACCTGGCCGCGGACGCCATCCGGCGCGAGCGTGAGGCGGTGCTGGTGGAGGGCTACATGGACGCCATCGCCGCCCACCAGTTCGGCTTCACCAACACCGTGGCTTCCATGGGAACGGCGCTGACGCACGAACAGGGCAGATTGCTCGCCGGATCGGGCGCGCAACGCATCGTCCTGGCGTTGGACGCGGACTCCGCCGGCGCCGCCGCGACGCGCCGCGGCGTGGACGTGCTGCGCGACGCCGGTCGCGACGCAGCGGACGCGGAGGTGGACTTTCGCGGATTGATTCGACACGAGGCGCGGCTTTCGATCGATATCGCCGTGGTCGAGCTGCCATCGGGCGAGGACCCGGATTCGGTGATTCGCGCCGACACGGCGCGCTGGCGCGCGTTGCTCGAAGCCGCGGTGCCCCTGGCGGACTACTACTTCCGTTGGGCGCTGGCCGAGCATGACGTGGCGTCGATCGTCGGGCGGCGACGGGCGGTGGCGGACTTGACGCCGGTCATTACCGAGATCAACGACCCGGCCGTGCGCGCGCACTACTACGAGCGCCTTTCGCACGTATCCGGCGTGCCGGTTGAGGAGCTGCGCCGCGCAGCCCCGCGGCGTCAACGCCGCATGGGCGCGGCGCCCGCAACCGCCAGTCAGCCGGTCGACCGGGTCGAGGAAGGGCTGCTGGAGCTCGTGCTCCAGGCGCCGCCCGAGGCCGCCGGCGCGGTCGCGGGACTGAACGCGTCGTACGTATCGGATCCGTCGCTGCGGCACGTGATCGAGGCCCTGGCACAAAGCGCCGGGAATCCCTCAGGCGATTCCTGGGAATCGGTTCTCGAAGGGCTGGATGATCAGTCGCGCGAGCAGGTGGAAGCCGTGCACGCCCGCGTCGCCGGTCTGCCGGCGCTCGAGGGGGAGACGTTCGACAGCGCGCTGCAAGTCACGATGCTGCGGTTGCGTGAGCGGCGGATCCTCGAAGAGTTGCGCGAGGTCGGCGCAATGGACGATGGCGCCGCCGCGTCCGCGCGCTCGCGCGAGCTGGGCGCACAGAAGCGCAGCATCGAGATGGCGATGCGCGAGCTGTCCGTGCTCACCCACGGACCGACGGCATAGCGCCGCCGGCGCGGGTCCCGGTCGCTAGGCGGCGAGCGCCTGGTCGATCTGAGTCTTGATGTCGGCCTTGGGGCGGAAGCCGACGATGCGACCCACCTCCGACCCGCCGCTGAAGATGATCAGCGTGGGAATGCCGCGGATGCCCAGTTGCATGGGCGTGTCGGGATTCTCGTCCACGTCCATCTTGGCGAACGTGACCTGGCCGTCGTAGTCCTGCGCCAGCTCCTCGACCACCGGCGCCACCATCTTGCAAGGCCCGCACCACTCCGCCCAGAAGTCCACCAGCACGGGCGTCTCGGCGTCGAGCACCGTCGATTGAAATTCAGCGTCCGTCACCGCTACGGGAGCCGCCATGTGATCCTGTCACCCTTCGCGTGCGCCACGATATAGCGCGTCCGAGACTAGAAACGGCACCGTAGTCATGTCAACGGAAGATGGCACGCCGGGAGCCGCGGCGGCGTCGGCCGTGGTGCTCGCCGGCGGCGCCAGCCGCCGCATGGGGCAAGACAAACGGCTGTTGCCCTGGGGAACAGACGCCGACGGGCGGCCCCGCACGCTGCTGCAATCGGTCATCGACACCCTGGCGACCGTCGCCGACGACGTGATCGTGGTGGCAAACGATCAACCCGACGTCCGGGGCGCGCGGGTGGTCCCCGACGCGATCCCGGGATCGGGCAGCTTGGGGGGCATCCTGTCCGGCATCGAAGCCGCGCGGCACGGGCGGGTCTTCGTGGCGGCGGCCGACATGCCGTTTCTGAACCTGGCGCTCGTGCGCGACCTGCTGGACCGCCTCCTAGGCCAAGATGCCGTGGTGCCTGTCGTCGGCGGCAGACCCGAGCCACTGCACGCGGTGTATGGCCCCGCCGTGGCGACCGCGGCCCGAGCCCAGATTGCGCGCGGGCAACTCAAGATCGCGTTGGCCTTCGAAGGACTCGGCGTGGTTCGGGTACCGGAGGCTGACCTGCGGCGGTTGGACCCGGAGCTGCGCTCGTTTCGCAACGTCAACACTCCGGAGGATTACGCGGGTGCGCGGCGGGATGCCCGGGGCTAGGGAGCGGTGAGGCAGTTGCTGATCAACGGCAGTCTCAGCCACGAGACGGACAAGGGCTGCGCGACAGGTTTCTGACACACCGAACTTTCACATGTAATTCATCCCGTACATTGACATGTCATTCCGAGCGAAGCGAGGAATCTAAGGCGCATGTCGCCTCAACCAGAGCGGCGATACTACGTATACATCATGACGAACCAAGTCAGAACGCTCTACGTCGGTGTCACCAACGATCTAGTGCGGCGAGTGTACGAGCATAAGCGGAAGCTGGTGCCTGGCTTTACCAGCAAATACAACCTGACCTGGTTGGCCTACTATGAAGAGACCTCGGAAGTTGCGTCGGCCATTGCGCGAGAGAAGCAAGTCAAGGGCTGGCGCAGGAGCCAGAAGGTCGAGCTGATCGAGTCAATGAATCCACGTTGGAAGGATCTGGCACTCGTGTGGTTTGAGGATGCGAGATCGAAGCTCTAGATTCCTCGCTGCGCTCGGAATGACATTTCTTCGATGAAACCACGCTCGGCCCTGGGATTAGCCTGGCCAAGTGTATCTTCTTCCCGAAGAGACGCGCCGCCGGGCAGCGGCATGACCGACGCCAGGGGGCGGTCGCTTCGGTGCGGCGGTTTCTGGTCGCCGCGGGGATTGACATGGAGGCAGACGGAGCATGATGGAATACGAGGGCTACCGAGCTGTGGTGACGTACGACGACGAGGTCGGAGTTTTCCACGGCGAGGTCGTGGACACGCGCGACGTGATTACCTTTCAAGGCACGTCGGTCCCGGAGCTTCGACAGGCGTTTCGCGAGTCGGTAGACGAGTACCTGAAGGTGTGCGCGGAGCGAGGCCGGACCCCGGACAAGCCGTTTTCGGGGAACGTCGCGCTTCGGCTCCCGCCATCGGTTCACCGAGCCGCGACTGCCGCCGCTCGCTCCTCGGACCAGAGCTTGAACGCCTGGCTAACCGAGACGATTACGCGAGCCGCGCGGACCTAGTGTCGGCGACGAAATTGGCCGACGGGGGCAGCCGTTCGACAGCCCCTTCGACAAGCTCAGGGCGAACGGATTGGCGTAGAGTCCATGGCCATTGTCAGGCCGTTCCTCGGCCATTCGTCGTTTCCCGGATTGCCTAGTGCGCAATGCCCAGTTGGTGCATGCGCCGGTGGATGGCGTCGCGAGCGGCGAGCAGCGGGCGCTCCAGGTAGGCCGTGTGGTCCGGCTCGCCGTGGTGGTGCGTGACCGAGTCGTCGCTCGGCTCGCTGCTCGCGCGGCGGCGAACGTAGCTCAAATTCCCGTCGATCATGGTGAGCATGTATTGAGCGGTGGCGTCGTTCCACATGCGCCAGTCGCCGCCGGTTGAGACGTACACCGGCGACGTATGCGCGAAGCGCTGCCGCCCCCAGCTATCCAGGTAGTAGGGCGCGTCGTAGTAGGTCGGTCCGCCGGTGCGGGCCGCGAACCACGTATGTCCGTCGGCGCGTAGCCGTTCGCTCAGCTCCAGCCGCCGGGCGCCGTCGGACGCCACGGTTTCGGCGACGACCCGGCCCTCCTGCACGATTTGCAGGTTGTGGATGGGCAGGCTGCCCTCGGCCCACGCCTCGACGTGCACGGTGCCGCCGTTGCCGCGCAGATGCACCGTGTCGCCGATGGCCTGGCCCTCGACGCTGAGCCCGATGAGGGGTCCGCTGGACATGAAGGTGCGTCCGGCGCTCATCTGGTGGCGCCAGGCGTCGTAGGTGAAGGGCATGTCCTCGGGAAGCTGGACGTAGGTGCGGTAGATGCCCACCGGCGTGTCGGTGGCCATCTTGTCGGTGCCGCCCACCAGCGGCAGGCGATAGCCCGCGTTGAGATAGCGGTAGTACTCATCGTGGTCGAACGGCACCTGCCGACACATTTCGACGGCGTCGGCCAGGCCCAGCGCGATGAGGGCCACCGGGTCGCCGTTGGGCCAGGGAAAGTGCGGCAGCACCACGGTGCCGCCCTGCTCACGGCAGGCCTCGGCCCAGTGGGACATGGTGGTCTGCAGCGGTCCGCCGAGCTCTGCCTCGCCGGGGCCGTCGGTGCACCAGGGCATGATCGGCTCGGTGTGGCCGAGCAGATTGAGATGCCCGAGAAAGTGCTGCCGGTTCTCCTGGCCGAACGAAACGATGGTCTTGCCGTCGTCCGACACCTGGGGCCGGCCGGTGAAGTCGTCGGTGTTGCTGAAGTAGTGGCCCCACTGCGACTGCAGCACGTTGGCGACGTTCAGGTCCTCGCCGGCGGACTCGAGCACCGCGCCGTTGCCGGCCAGGAAGTGCACGTGCGTGTCGCCGCTGTACCAGCCCTGGGCGTTCATGTTGGTCCAGCGGCCGATGCGCAGCTCGAGCTCGCGCTGCCCCGGCTTGATCTCAATCTCCGTCCGCAGCGGCTCGTATTCGAAGCCCCGCGCGACATCCACGATCACGCGCCCGCGCGGCAGCCAGCCCTGGCAGGCGCCGTCGATGTAAGCATAGGTGACCTGATCCATGCGCACGTCGCCGAAGTAATCGCGACCCCAGGTCGAGAAGCCGGAGAACAGCTGCGGGTGATGCCCGTAGGGCTGGTAGGGAACGCCCTCCGGCGAGCGGAAGTGGACGCGGCAAGGGACCGGTCGGCCCGTCTCGGCGTCGAGCACGCGCGTGTGCACCCAGTTGCGGCCTGACTCCGGCAGACTGAGCCGCAAGCGTGGCGAAGCTTGGACGGCATCCTGCGTTTGCAGGTCGCCAAACCGTGCCGTGCCCAGCACTTCATCGCCCTGCGTAACGCTTACGTCAGCGGAAGGCACGGCGCTGACTTCGGTGTAGGCCGGACTGGACGTGAGGTTGTTCGGCTCGCCCCAGCCCTTGTCTACCGCGTCGACAAATGCCTCGGGGTCGTGCGGCAGCGGATGGGCGTAGGTCGCCGTGCCGCGGTTGACCTGCACGTCAAGATCGAACGGCTTCTCGGCATCCTCGGCGCGGGTCAGCTCGATCCGGACGGGACGGCGCGGCGCGCGCTCCAGCGGGTCCTCATTGACGAAACCGGCCGAAATGCCGCCCAACACCCACGGCAGCGGACCGCCGCCGACTTCGATGCTCACGATCTCGGTGTCGGGATGCGGGTTGCGCCAGCTCCAGAGAAAGAAAGCCTTGGCACCTTCGGAAGTCACTTCCGATATCCGCCGCTGTTTCTCGTCATACGGTCCCTCGTAGCGCGGTTGCATGCCGTCGTCGCCGGCGCGTGCCGCCAGATACGGCTCGCCGGGCCGCATCAGGAAGTGGCGCGAAATCCAGCCGATCTCGAACCGGTCGCGCAGTGGAACGTCAACGCGCGTTCCGTTTTCAAACACGAAGGTGTAGCGGCCGACCTCGCCGCCGGGCGCTCCACCGTGCGCGATGGCCGTATCGAGCAACGCGTGCGCAAAGGTGAGGGAGTGCACGGCGCGTCCCACTGGCAGCGTCTGCGGCTCGGCGTGTCCACCAGGGCCAAACTGCGCAATCGTGCCGCGCGCCGGGTTGCCCACGTCGAACGCCAACCCACGAAAGTTCTGCGCCCCGAGCAAATCGGGCGTTTCGGGTCCGGCCACCTCGGCGGGAACGTTGCAAAGGTCAGTGATGGGAACGGGTTTGTAGGGATTCACGCGGCATACCCCGGAGGACCGGCCGTTCGCATAGTGGCGGTCTGCCTCAACCCCGGCAACCCGCAGCGCGACCGATACACTGCTGGCGCTGACAGTCCGTCAGTCGCCGGCCCCACAACGGGACGGCGCGCGGCATCCCACGAGGGTCGGCCATGCACCCCACCTACGGCGTTCGCTACGCGCTGGATACCAAGATGCCGATGCGCGACGGCGTGCAACTTTCGGGCGACATCTATCTCCCCGACGCTCCCGGCCCGTTCCCGACCGTGCTGATCCGCACGCCCTACGACAACAACACATCGGAGTCGATCGCGTCGGCCCGCGCCTTCGCCCAGGACGGCTACGCGTGCGTGGTGCAGGACGTGCGCGGGCGCTGGGACTCCGACGGCGTCTACTACCCATTCCACAACGAGGCCGCGGACGGGTTCGACACCCACGAGTGGATTGGGAAGCAGCCGTGGAGCAACGGCCGCATCGGCATGAGCGGCCCGTCGTACCTGGCGCTGGTGCAGTGGCTCAGCGCGCCTCAGGGCAGCGAATACCTCACCTGTCTCGCGCCGCGGGTGGTGTGCCCGGAATTCCTTGGCGGACTCGTGCGGCCGGGGGGTGCGCTGCAGCTCACCACGGCGCTCACCTGGGGCATGCGCACCAACGCCCGCACGGCGCAGAGCATCGCGTTTCACAACTGGACCGAGGCGTTTCACACGCTGCCCATCGCCGACCTCGATCTGGTCGCCGGCCGGCGGCTGGACTTCTGGCGCGACTGGCTGGAGCACGATCGCTATGACGACTACTGGGAGGAAATCAGCGTCTCCCACCGCTGGCACGAGATCCGCGTGCCGGCGCTCACCATGGGCGGCTGGTACGACCTCTACGCCGCCGACACGCTGGAGAACTTCAACAACCTGCGGCGTTTCGGCGCCACGCCGGAGGCGCGGCAGAGCCGCGCGATCGTCGGCCCCTGGCCGCATCGGCTGGCGGAGTCCACGCGGCTCGGCGACGTCGACTTCGGCGTCGATTCGCTGGTGAGCCTCACGCAGCTCGAGCGGCGCTGGTTCAACCTCTGGCTCAAGGGCGAGGACGACGGCTTGAGCGAGGAGCCGCCGCTGCGCTTGTTCACCATGGGCATCAACGAGTGGCGCGACGAGCATGAATGGCCGCTGGCGCGCACCGACTGGGAGACGTGGTATCTGCACTCGGACGGGAGCGCCAACACCGCGCGCGGCGACGGGACGCTCACGACCGCGGCGCCGGCCGAGGAGCCGCCGGATCGCTACGTCTACGACCCTCGGCTGCCCGTACAGACGCTGGGCGGCACCACCTGCTGCACCCCGGAGATCGTGGCCTGGGGGCCGTACGACCAACGGCCCGTCGAGGCCCGTTCGGATGTGCTTTGCTACACCTCGGACCCGCTGCAAGCCAATCTGGACGTCACCGGACCCATCACCGTGGTGCTGTTCGCCGCCACCGACGGCCGCGACACCGACTGGACGGCCAAGCTGGTGGACGTATCGCCCAGCGGCTACGCCATGAACATCTGCGACGGCATCGTGCGCGCCCGCTACCGCGACGGAATGGCCGAGCCAACCCTGCTGGAGCCGGGCAAGGTCTACCGCTACGAGATCGACGTGGGCGTCACCAGCAACGTCTTCCGCGCCGGGCATCGCATCCGGCTGGAGATCTCGTCATCGAACTTCCCCTGCTACGACCGCAACCTGAACACCGGCAACGACCTCGCGAGCGACACCGAGATGCGCGCCGCGTCGCAGACTGTGCTTCACGCGCACATGCATCCGTCGCATTTGCGCCTGCCGGTGATTCCCGCGTAGCGCGCTAGCAGGGTGACCGTCCAATGGATTCCCGCCTTCGCGGGAATGACGAAGGCGGCATGACAGCGTTTCCGACAGCGGGAAGGCAGGAAACCTCCGCATCCGCATCGAACGATTCGGGATCCGCGTAGGGGCGCCCCTAGTGGGCGCCCGGGGATGGATCAGTGGGTGTCAGCTCAGACGGTCACACGGGCCGCCCTACAGCGAACCGGGCCCAGGGCTCCTAGTCAGTGACCGAATCGACGGCCTCGAACATCGGGCCGCGTTCCGGATCGACGTGGTGCAGCCGAACATGGGCGCCCAACGCGCGACCGGCGTCGCCGGTGAGTCGCCCCATGGTGCGCAATCCACCTTCGAACTCGACGATCGCCACCGTGTAGGGCGCTTCGTCGGCGTAACGTGTGGGTGGCACATGGATCGTGGTCCAAACAATGACCCGCCCTGTCCCGGCGACCTCGCAGGGCTCCATGTCGGAGCGGCCGCAAGTCGGGCAGGCATCGCCGCGCGCCATGACCAGTTGGCCGTCGTCGCGACAGCGATAGGCCGTGAGCCGTGGCGGACTAGTCACGAGCCAGGATGTGGACCGTCGCCGCCGCGCCGCAGCCGCCCATGCTGTGGGCCAGACCGATGCGAGCGTCGGCAACCTGATTGGCAGCCTCGCCACGGAGCTGCAGTGCGAGATCGTGTATTTGCCCGACGCCGCTGGCGCCCACCGGGTGGCCCTTGGCGATCAGTCCGCCGCTGGGGTTGACCGGCAACCGGCTGTCCGCGGCGGTCTCGCCGGCTTCCACCGCGCGTCCACCGTCCCCGCGCGGAACCAGGCCGAGGTCCTCGGTCGCCACAAGCTCGGCAATGGTGAAGCAGTCGTGCACCTCGGCCACGTCCACCTCACCGGGTCCGATTCCGGCCTGCCCGAAGGCCTCGGATGCCGCGCGCACCGTGGCTGGAAACGATGTCAGGTCGTCCATCTCGCTCAACGCCACGGGTCCGGACCCCTGGCCCGAGGCGAGGATGCGCACGCTGCGGCTGTCGTATTGCCGCGCGATGTCCGCGGTGCAGACGACCGCCGCCGCCGCGCCGTCGCTGATGGGCGGACAGTCGAACAGCCGCAACGGCTCGGCCACGAACCGCGAGTTGACCACCTGGTCGATCGTCGTCGGTTTCCGGAATTGGGCCTTGGGATTCGCGGCGCCGTTGTCGTGGTTCTTGACCGAGACGGCGGCAATCTGATCGCGCGAGGTGCCATACCGCGCCATATGAGCCTGCATGACCATGGCAAAAGCGCCCGGAAAGGTGAGCCCGGTGCGCATCTCCAGTCCCTCGTCGCCGGCGGTGGCGAGGGCGGCAGTGACGTCGCCGGTGGATATGTCGGACATTTTCTCGACGCCGGCCACGAGCACCACGTCATGGATGCCGGCGGTGACCGTCAGGAAACCGTGACGCACGGCGATCCCCCCCGACGCGCAGGCGGCCTCCACCTTCGTCGCGGGAATGCCGTCGAGACCCAGGCGTCGCGCGACGATGGGCGCGAGCGCTCCCTGATCGGCCAGCCGCTCGCCGATGAAGTTGCCGAGGTAGAGCGCTTGCACCCGCTCGCGCGGAACGCCGCTGTCATCGAGCGCCGAGCGGCAGGCCTCCGTGGCCAACTCGACAATCCCACTGTCCGGCAGCTTGCCGAAGGACGTGGAACCGACGCCGGCGATGCTTACGTCGCGCAATCTGGTCTCACCAATGCAACCGACACATTCGCGGTCCCTATCATGCGACGATACGTCTCCGAGATGGGAGTGACCACCATCGCGGTCGCGTGCCAATGAGTCAGCTTTCGCCGGAATCCCCATTCGACGTCCTGGTGATCGGGTGCGGGCCGGCAGGAACCCAGGCCGCCGTGAGCGCCGCGCACCAAATGCGGCACGTCGCGCTGATCGACGGCGGGGCGGTGAGCCTGCGCCGTGGCCGGCACTTCTGGTCGAAATCGGTCGAGTTTGTGGACGCGCCGGTGTTTCCGGGCATCACCGGACCGGCCTTCAACAGGGCGCTGAAGGAGTGGACCGAAGCTCAGCCGGAGCAAGAGGTCACTATCGACGGCGAGCCGCGGCACATCGGGATTCGCCGCATCTCCGGCTACGTCACGGATATCGAAAGAGCCCCGGACGGCACGCTGGCCGTGACCATGTCGACGGCGATACTGCCGCGCGACGGCGCGGCGCCACCCACGGCAACGGCCAGGTCTCGCACGGTGGTCGTGGCGTCAGGATTCGAAGACGGGTGGCCCGACATCGAGATCGAGTCCTCGGCGGAGCGGGCCTACGCGCGCTACGGCGTGGTGTTCCGCTATGCCGGCAATCATCGCGGGTGGCACGTCTGCGTGCGCTGCGACGGGCACCTGCACACCGATCAGGAACTTGCCATCGTCGGCGTCGGCGACTACATCTTCGACGTCGTGCATGGCGCCCAAGACTTCACCCACCGCATGACCGTGCTGACCAACGGCCGCCCGCACGGCATGTCGGACGCAGTGCTGGCGGAAATGGAGCGGCGGGGCGTGCGGCTCGAAACCGAGCGGATCGAGGCCCACATCGGCAGCGGACGCGACCTGCTCGGCCTGCGCCTGGCCGACAGCCGCGAGCTCTTCTTTGACGGTTTCTTCGTCGACGAGGGTCTCGTAGCCAACGACGAGTTCCTCGCCGGATTCTCGCCACAGCATGACGACGAGGGACTCCTGGTTTGCGACGAGGACCACCGCGTCTTGGACGTTGACGGCAATCCCATCCCCGGCATCTGGGCCTGCGGCGACATCGTGGCCGGGGAGCGCAATCTCATCGCCTCCGCCTTTGCCAGCGGACAGGACGCGGGCCTGGAAGCCAGCGACAGCCTGCGCCGGTGGGCGCCCGTGAAATGAGCGAAGAATTGGGCACGGACTTGGCGAATTTCTCGGTCACGACTGAGCAAGTTGACCTGCCTCGCTCGGCCACGCCGCAGGCGCGCCGCGTTGCCGTCGCCTGGCGCGGACGGCCCATCTGCGCCTTCACCCAAGGCGAGCACCGCTGCTATCTCTACCCGCTGTACTCGCCTGCCGGGGTGCCGCTGACCGCCGAGAGTCCGGTCGATCACCCACACCACGACTCGGTCACGGTCGGCGCCGACATGGTCAGAGCCAAGTTCCCGCCGCTGACGCCGGCGATATCGCCGCTAACCGAGTCCGGCACCTACAACCTGTATGCCAACAACGTGTTTCAAGGCCGCGCCCCCGGCCGCACCTGGGCGGTGGATGTCAGCTCGACCGAGCTGGCTCCGGATCACTTGCGCGTCGTCCAGACCGTCGAGTGGCAGGGACCGGAGGAGTGGGGAGCGGCGGACGGGCGTCGAGTACTGGCGGTGGAAACCAGGACCACGGATATCCGCCCCGGCGAGGTCGTGAACACGGTCGACATCCGGTCCCAGCTGCGGCCCACCGACTGGGACCTGACCATCGGGCCGACCCGCCACGCCTATTTCACCGTGCGCCTGGCCTTTGGCCTGCGGGTGGTCGACGGCGGGACCTTGATCGACGCCGACGGTCGCAGCGGCGGGTCGGCGATCACCAATGGCACCTCCGCCTGGGTCGATGCGTCTGGCCCGGCGCCGCACGGCGCGCGGGCGGGCCTGACCATCCTGGGGCACCCCTCCACGGCGCGCGTGCCGTGGGTGGCCTACGACTGGGGCACGGTGAACGTGAACCCGTTTGCCCGCGAGGCCGCCACCGTGCGGCGAGGCGACACGCTGCACCTGGGCATTCGACTCCTCGCGCACGACGGCGACGCCGGCGAGGCGGACCCTACCGCCCACGTTGCCGAGCTCGCGGCCGAAACCGGCGCCGGTGCTAGCATTCCGCGCGCGGCCAATCGCTCCTAGGACGCCTCATGCTCGAAACCACGACCCGCGATGCACTGGCGTCGGCGGACATTGAGCACCTGATCCATCAGCTCACGCGCGCCGGTCACCACGCGCGCACGGGTCCGGTCATCGTCGAATCCGCCAGCGGCGCCACGCTGCGGCTGGCCGACGGCCGCGAGATCCTGGACGGCACCTCGGGCCTGTGGTGCGTCAACCTCGGCCACGGCCGCGCGGAGCTGGCCGATGCGGCAGCCGAGCAGATGCGACGCTTGGCGTTCGCGCATACGGCCAGCGGATTCTCGCACCAGCCGGCCATCGAGCTGGCCGCGCGGCTGGCCGAGCTTACGCCCGGCGACCTCACGGCCGCTTATTTCACCTCCGGCGGGGCAGAGGCCACCGAGACTTCGTTCAAGTTCGCCCGCTACTACTGGCGCTTGCAGAACCAGCCCAGCAAATCGCTGGTGATCTCCCACGTGCGCGGCTATCACGGGCTCACACACGGGGCGGCTTCGGCAACCGGCCTCACCGAATATCACGGCACCTTTGGCGACCTGGCCGAAGGCTTCGACAAGGTGCCGCCTCCGTATCCCTATCGCTGGGACGAGTACGCGCCCGACGACATCGACGTAGACGGCATCGCCAGCGCCGACGCGGTGGCCCGGCGCATCGAGGAACTCGGACCGGACCGGGTCGCCGCCGTGATCATGGAGCCCGTGCTCGGCACCGGCGGCGTGATCGTGCCCCCGGACGGCTACTTCCGCGCCGTGCGCGAGGTCTGCGACCGCTACGACGTGCTCATGATCGCCGACGAGGTGATCACCGGCTTTGGGCGCACCGGCACTTGGTTCGGCTCCCAGCGCGATGACGTGGTGCCCGACATGATGACCTTTGCCAAGGGCGTCACCAGCGGCTATCTGCCGCTTGGCGGCGTGATGCTGCGGGAACACCTGCGGGACGCCATGCGCGAGGCGCCCGGCGACCCGCCCCTCATGCACGTGTTCACCTATTCCGGGCATCCGGTGCCGTGCGCCGTGGCCCTGGCAAATCTGGAGCTTCTCGAGAGCGAGGGCATCGTCGACGGCGTCGCCGCCAAGGGCCGACGGTTGCGACAGCGCTTGGACGAATTGCACGACCTTCCCGAGGTCGGCGACATCCGGTCGGCGGGACTCATGTCCGGCGTGGAGCTGGTGCGCGACCAGGACACCAGGGAGCCCTACCACGTTGGCGAGCGGCCGACCGCCGTCGCGGCGGAGGCGCTGAAGCGGGGGCTCGCGACGCGCGCCCTGCTTGGGGGCACCATGCAGCTTGCCCCGCCCCTGATCGTCAGCGACGAGCAGATCGACCGCGCCGTGGAGATTCTGGCGGAGTCCATCATCGCCACGCGCTGACCGGGCGCAAGTTCTACCATTCGAGCCATGGACCCAAGTTGCCTGGCGCATGTGCTGACCGACGACGAACGGGCGCGCTTCGACGCCGAGGGTTATCTGGTGGTTGAAGGCGCCCTGAGCGACGCGGAGGTGGCGAGGCTCAACGCGGTGCTCGATCGGTTGCGCGACGCCAGCCGGCTGGCATCACCCGAACGCTACGCCGGCATCGACCAGCGCGTGTTGCACCTCGGCTTCATCACGCTCGATCGCGCCTTCATGGACTTGATCGACCATCCCCAGCTGTTCCCGAAGGTGTGGGGGATCCTGGGACCCAACATCTATCTCTACAGCACGCATTTGATCATCACGCCGCCGCAGGCCGACGAGTTCGACCCCGAGCGGGACACGCTCAATTGGCACCAGGATTCGAGCTGGATGGGACGGGATATGCCCGAGCTCTCGGTGCCGGCGCGCCTATCGGTCAAGGTCGCGTACTTCCTCACCGATCACTCGCAGCCCGGCAGCGCCAATCTTTGGGTGCTTCCCGGTGCGCACACGCGGTCCGCCATCGACGTTCCAGCGGATGGCCAGGGACAGCCCGGCGGCGCCACCCCAGTCTGCGCGCCCGCCGGCAGCGCGGTCATCTTCGACCGGCGGCTCTGGCACGACGGCAGCCCCAACGCCGCGCCGTGGTCGCGGCGCGCGCTGTTCTACGGCTACGGCTATCGCTGGATTCGACGGCGCGACAAGGATGCAATGCCAGTTCCGCCCGACTTGCTCGCGGAAGCCGGTTCGATTCGCCGGCAACTGCTGGACTACTCCAGCGAGGGCCACGAGCCGCTGCAGTACATCGGCGGCGAGTCGCCGCTGCGAGACTGGTTGCAGCAGCACGGTCAGCTTGCCTAGGGTTGATGAGAGCCGCCGTGGGTGCTCAGGCGTCTGCGCCGAATCTGCACGTGGCGTGCATGGCCAGCGCATGCGGCCAGCCTAGGTTGGAACATCCGAGGTCGCGCTGACGTATTCGGATTCGAATGATCTGATCGGAGAGTGACGATGCGCGGAGGACTCATGCGGTGGGCCATCGTCGCCGCCCTGCTCGGGATCGTCGTCGCCGGCGTGGCGTACTTGCTGGTCTTCATCACCGGCGGAACCGGCGAGGCCAGCGAGCCCATCAGCGCGCCGCAGCTGTCGCTGCCGGCCGCAACCGCGACGCCCGATCCTCCTCCCCCGACTGCAACCGCAGCCCCCACGCCGGTCGCGACCGAAGCGCCGACGGCCGCGGCGACGGCAGCTCCTGAGCCGACGGCAACAGCCGCCCCCGAGCCAACCGCGACCGAGGCCCCGACGCCCGCCGCGACGGCAACCGCTGCGCCCAACACAGCCCCAGCCGCCACCCCAACCGCCGCAGAAGCGCCGGCGGACGGCGTCCCGACCGCGGCCGTGCTCTATCGCATCGTGCCGGAGGAGTCGGAAGTCCGGTTTGAGATCGACGAGATCCTGCGGGGTGCACCCACGCTGGTTGTCGGGACGACCAACCAGGTGGCGGGCGACTTCATCGTCGACTTCGGCGATCTCGCGGCCTCGCAGCTAGGCGCGATTCGCATCAACGTGCGCACCCTGCGAACGGATGAGGAGCGGCGCGACCGCGCCATCCGCTCCCGCATCCTCGAGTCGGCAAGCGATCAGTTCGAGTTCACCACGTTCGAGCCCGTGCGACTGGAGGGGCTTCCTGGGTCACTTGAGCTGGGACAGACTGTCCCGTTCCAGATCGTCGGGAATCTGGCCATTCGCGACATCACGCGCGAGGTCATCTTCGACGCCGAGCTGACCGTGGTGTCGCCGGACCGCGTCGAGGGCACGGCGGTGACCGTCATCCAGCGGCCGGACTACAACCTGACGATTCCAAGTGTGCCCTTCGTCGCATCCGTCGACGAGGACGTGTTGCTCGGCATCACCTTCGTGGCGGTTGCGGTTCCCCAATAGCGGCGGCTCCGGCCCGACGCCACACAAGTAGAATCCGCGCATGCTTGCCAAGGTGCATAGCTGCGCGCTCGTTGGCCTTGACGGTGTGCTCGTCGATGTCGAGGTCGACGTAGCCCAGGGCCTGCCCGCGTACACCATCGTCGGCCTGCCCGACGCCGCGGTGCAGGAGGCGCGGGAGCGCACGCGCGCGGCGATTCGCAACAGCGGCGCCGTGTTCCCGAACCGGCGCCTCACGGTCAACCTGGCGCCGGCCGACGTGCGCAAGGTCGGACCGGTGCACGATCTGTCCATCGCCGCCGCCATCCTGGCCGCCACCGGACAACTGGGCGATACCACGGAGGACCGCGCGGTCTTCCTGGGCGAGCTGTCCCTGGACGGCGCCCTGCGGCATACCGACGGGATTCTGCCGATGGTGGCCGAGGCGCGCGCGGCGGGCATGGAGCGCGCGTTCGTTCCGTCCGTGAATGGACCCGAAGCCGCCGTGGTGAGCGGCATCGAGGTGTTGCCCGTGAACTCGCTGCAGCAGCTCATCGCGCACTTCATCGGCTTGATCCAGATCGAGCCGCTGCCGGCGACGCAGGCGGCCGTCGATCGCTCGAACTACGCCGTCGACCTCGCCGACGTGCGAGGACAGGCCCACGTGAAGCGGGCGTTGGAAATCGCGGCCGCCGGCGCGCACAACGTGCTGATGATCGGTCCGCCGGGCGCCGGCAAGACGCTGCTGGCGCGCTGCGTGCCGTCGATCCTGCCACCGCTCGAGCTGGAAGAGGCCATCGACGTCACCAAAATCTACAGCGTGGCCGGGCTGATCCCCCAGCGGACGTCGCTGATCGCCGAGCGGCCCTTCCGCGCGCCCCACCACACGGTGTCACACGTTGGCTTGGTCGGCGGCGGCGTGAGTCCTCAGCCGGGGGAGATCAGCCTGGCCCATCGTGGCGTGCTCTTTCTGGATGAGTTCCCGGAGTTCAGCCGCCAGTCGCTCGAAGCACTGCGGCAGCCGCTGGAGGACGGCACCGTGAGCGTGGTGCGCGCCAACTACTCGGTCACACTGCCGGCTCGCCTCATGCTCGTGGCCGCCATGAACCCCTCGCCCGGCGGCTATGCGGAAGGCGGCGGCTCGACCATGGCCGACGCCGCGCGGCGCTATCGACGGCGTATCTCAGGTCCACTGCTCGACCGCATCGACGTGTATGTCGAAGTGCCGCAGATTCCCTATGAGGACATGGTGGGAGCCGACCGCAGCGAGTCGTCCGAAGCCGTCCGCGAGCGCGTGGAGGCTTGCCGGGACATCCAGGCGGCACGCCTGAACCCGCACGATCTAAGGGTGAATGCCGAGATCACCGCGCGCCTCGTGCCGGAGCTATGCGTGATCGACAAACGCGCCGAGTCGCTGTTGCGCGGCGCGCACGACCGCATGGGCCTCAGCGGCCGCGGGCATCACCGCACGCTCAAGCTGGCCCGCACCATCGCCGACCTGGACGGCGCGGAGGTGATCGGCGCGGCCCACGTGGCCGAGGCATTGCAATACCGCGCTCGCCTCGACGACGCTTAGCCGCCCGCCACCTCGCGCAGCACGTCCTTCCGCAGCTTGCAGATCATGGTGTAGGCCGGGTCGAACATGTTGCCCAGGTCGTATTCGACCATGCGCCCCAGCAGCAGGTGCGCCTCGCGGGTCGTCAGGCCGTAGTCCGCTTCGAGCCAGCGCACCATCTCGGACGTGGCGTGCTGCACGGCCTGGTCCAGCGGTCGCAGGTTGCCGGCCGTCATGATGTGGGAGTCGTTCTCGAAGCGCGGCCACTCGATGGTCTTGCCCTTTATGAGGTCCAGCGTGAAGGTCACGTCCAGGGGCACCTCCACGCCCGTGCCGTCCATCTCGCCGTCGCCCTGCAGGGCGTGGCCGTCGCCGGTGTGGAACAGCCCGCCGGGCGCGAACACTGGAAAGTAGAGCCGCAGCCCCTCGACCACACCGTTGTAGTCCATGTTGCCGCCGAACGGACCGGAGGTGGCGGTCGAGATGTGCTGCCGTCCCGGCGGCGCCACCGCCACACAGCCGATCATCGTCCGCAGCGGCAATGCCACGTCGTGGATGCGATTCCGCGCCGGCGTGGGCTCTCCCGCCGGCGCACGCTCGGGCGGTTGGAGCCTTACGGTGCCGGCCTCGATGTCGATGTCCCAGAAGGATCGGTCGGCCTCATCGCTGAAGTCGGTCACGTCGTCGAACTCCAGCACGTTGGCCGCCAGCGCCGACGAGCTGAAACCCCACGACCGCGTGATCCGCACCTTGTCGAGCGTGACAACCAGCGTGTCGCCGGGCTCGGCGCCGGCAACGGCGAACGGCCCCGACTGCGGGTTGCCTCGCGTGGCGACGGTGTTGCCGTGCCGATCCCCACCGCGGGCGTCGACGGTGCTGGTGCGCACGCTGTCACCCGGCTGGACCGTCAGCGGCGGCTCGTGCCAGCCAAAGGTGTTGTGATAGGTCGTAGGCTCGAACTCGTGATGCGCCATGTCGTGATCTCCCGTTTGGGCGTTGGAACAGCTATATCATGCGCCGCCCGCTCGTCATTCCGGCGGCGGCCGGAATCCATCCCCCCGTCACCTTTGCGCCACCGCGAACCCACACACATCCAATCTGTCATTCCTGTGTGTCCAAAGTAGGGATGGGGCTTGCTAGGGTCCCGAGCACCCGGCGGGGGTGACTCAGTCATTCAGCGGCTGCCGGAGGGCAAGCCTGGCGCTCGAAGCGTCCCCCCGCCGGCCAATGCTCAGGGCAGCGGGTGTGACTGGATAGGAGACTGTGGCGCCACGGCCACTCCACACAGGATTGTCCACGCCGCCGCCCGCTGAGCGTAGCGCGGAGGAGGGTGGGATGGATAGCTGGGTAGTCGGGGTGGACTGTCATGCGGCGACGCTGACGGCGGTGCGGGTCGATGCGGTGGGGCGGGCGCAGGGGGAGTGGACGGGGCCCAACACGCGGGCGGGGCACGCGCGCGTGCAGCAGTGGGCGGCGCCGGCGCCGGGCTCGCGGGCGTGGGCGGTGGAAGGCGCCGGCGGCCATGGACGAGTGGTGACCCGGCGGCTGTAGCAAGCTGGCGAGGCGGTGTACGAGATCCCGGGCTGGGTGACGGCGCGGGAACGCCAACGGAGCGGGCGGCGGCGCGGGCGCTGCAGCGGGAGCCGGCCCGGGCGGCGGCGCGAGCCGAGGACGGCGCGACGATGCTGCGGCGCTTGGCGGATGAGCGCGACGACCTGGTCCGGGAGCGCACGCGGCTGCGGAACCAGGTGCGGGCGAGTCTGCGGGCCATTGGGGCCGAGGTGAATGCGGCGGTGGGCGCGTTGGGCCAGCCCGTGGGGGCGCAGCGGGTGCTGGCGCTGCCGGTGGACGATCCCGATCCCGTCCAACGGGTGCGGCGGGCGCAAGCGCACCGCCTGGCGCGCCGGCTGCTGCAG
>DAOUHO010000139.1:0-3470 GCA_034428595.1 Chloroflexota bacterium
GCCGCCTGCAAACCGACTACATCGACCTCTATCAGGTCCACCGACCCGTGACGGACGTGCCGCTGGACGAGACGCTGCGTGCGTTGGACGACCTCATTCGCGCCGGCAAAGTGCGCTACGTCGGCACCAGCACCTATCCGGCCTGGCAGGTGGTCGAATCGCTCTGGCTCTCACGCGAGCTGGGGCTCAATCGCATGATCTGCGACCAGCCGCCCTATCACCTGCTCGACCGCCGCATCGAGCGTGAGCTGGTGCCCATGGCGCTGAACTTCGGCATCGGCATCATTCCCTGGGCGCCCCTGGCGGGCGGGTTCCTAACGGGCCGGTACGCCCGCGGCGCGTCGCCGCCGGCGGGATCGCGCTACGAGCGCAGCGTCGAGGCCCAGCGCCAACGCGGTCTCTTCACCGAGGCGGCGTTTGCCGTGGTGGACGAGCTGACGGCCATCGCCAATGAGAAGGGCTGCACGCCGGGCCAGTTGGCCCTGGCCTGGAACATGCGGCAGCCGGGGATCACGAGCCCCATCGTGGGGCCGCGCACGCCCGAGCAGTGGGCGGAGAACCTGGGCGCGATCAACGTGGTGGTCACCGACGCCGACCGCGAGCGGTTGGACGCCGTGGCTCCGCCCGGCCGCGCCATCGCCACGTACTACAACGCCTCTTGGGGTCCGCACGAGTACCGCTGATGCGGTCGACCAGATAGCCATGCGCCTCCATTCCAGCCTGGACGGCGGGCCGTTTCCACCCGGCGACCTTTCCGACACCAGCAAAGAGTTGGCCTTCTCCGTCGATGAGTACCGCGCCCGTCTCGCGCGAGCCCACGCCGCCATGGACGCCGCCGGACTCGATGCCCTGCTGGTGATGAACCCGGCCAACGTCTTCTATCTCTCCGGATTTCAAACCTTCGCCGTCGACGGCGCCGCCTGCCTGGTCGTGCCGCGCCGGGGCGAGCCGGCCATCGCGATGGACCCGCCGGAGTTCGGCAGCGCCTGGATCAGCGTGTGGTTCGACGACCTGCGCGGCTATCCGCCCGGCAGCGACCGGCCGGCCTACGCCGCGTCGATGCTGGCCGAGCACGGGCTGGAGCGCGGTCGCATCGGAACCGACGACGCCAACTGGGGACAGACGCCCGTCTTTCGGGCCGGACTGGAGCAAGCCCTGCCCGGCGCGGAGTTCGTGAGCGCCGGCGAGCTGTTCATCGAGCTTAGGCGCGCGAAGTCGCCCGCCGAGATCGAGCACATCCGCTGGGCGGCCCTGGCCACTCGCGCAGCGACCGAAGCCGCCGTTGAGACGGCGGCTGCCGGCGTCACGGACGGGGAGATCGCCGGCGCGGCCTACGCCGCCATGGCGCGCGCCGGCGGCGAGTACCCCTGCCTCGCGCCCATCGTCACCAGCGGCCACCGCTCGGGCATCCTGCACTCCACGCACAAGCGACGCACGATTGAGCCGGGAGACTCCGTGTTGCTCGAGATCGGCGCCTGTCATCAGCGCTATACCGCGCCGCAGATGCGCACGCTGACGATCGGCCCGGCCAGCGACGAGGTCCAACGCACGGCCGACGCCTGCATCGCCGCCCTCAACGCGGTGCTGGACACGCTGCGACCGGGCGCGGTTGCCCGCGACGTGGCTGAGGTCGGCTGGCGCGCGCTCGCCGCCGCCGGCGACGACCTGGTCTTCCACGGCAACTTCGGCTACGGCATCGGCGCGGGATTTCCGCCCAACTGGGCCGACGCGACGGGCTTCATCCAGCGCGACCAATCCACCGTGCTCGAACCCGGCATGGTCTTCCACCACCCCATCGCCGTGCGGCGGCTCGGACAGTTCGGCGTCGCCTTCAGCGAGACCAGCGTCATCACCAAGGACGGGTGCGAGGTGCTTACGCACGGCCGGCGCGCTTTGATCGAGCGCTAGCGAGGATGGGTGCGCGCCGCGTCGGCATCGTCTGGCCCGAGGCCGTGCAGCCGGGACACCTCGCGGAGTTGGACCTGTTCGTTCCCGCAGGCCTTGAGTTGGACATTGAGCCGGTGGACTCCGCGCCGCCATTGGGCGACGACGGCATCACGCTGGCCCATGTGGAAGAGCTTCCCCGCGATCCCGGCATCGGCCGCGCAGCCAAACGACTCGCCCGGCGCGGCGCCCAAGCCGCGGCCTATGGCTGCACCTCGGGCAGCTACGTCCTCGGTCCCGACGGCGACGCGGCCATCGTGGCGGACATGCGGGCCGCCGCCGGTGTACCGGCCACCACCACCTCGACCGCCGCCACCGCCGCGCTGCGCGAGCTTGGCGTGCGCCGCATCGCCGTGCTCTCGCCGCACGTCGACGCGCTCAACGAGCGGCTGCGCGCCTATCTCGAAGCCAGCGGTTTTGAGGTGGTGAACATGGTCGGCCTGAACCGGCGCGGCGGCATCGAGGCCATTGAGCCAACAGAGACCCGCGACCTCGTCGCCTCAAGCGTCGACATACCCACTGCCGAGGCCGTCTTCATCAGCTGCACCGGCCTGCGCACCGCGGCCGTCATCGACGACCTCGAAGCGGCGCTGGAGAAGCCCGTCATCACCGCCAACCAGGCCACCCTGTGGCACGTCGCCCAACTCGCCGGCGCCCCAAGCACCACTCCGGCCCGCGGACGCCTGCTCGCCGCTTCAACCGCCTGATCGGGCAGCGCCCAACGCCAGCACCAGCGGAAGCGTTCGGTTCGAGATGCCAAGATTGCCGTCCTAGGGCGGCGTGATATCTCATGAATTGCGAAGGAGGGAGGGTCCAGCTTGGCGTCAGCCGCGCCCGTCAATCCGGACACTCCCACTGGCCTCTTCACCGGCACCGCGGAGGCCTATGCGCGACACCGGCCTCCCTATCCGGTCGAGTTGCTCGACGACCTCAGGCGTCGCGCCGGGGTCACCGGCGAAGGGCGTTTGCTGGACCTGGCCTGCGGTCCGGGGCGCGTGGCCCTGCGGATGGCACGGCATTTCGCCGAAGTCTGGTGCGTCGATCTAGAGCCGGAGATGATCGAGGTTGGGCGAGCTCAAGCGGAGCGGCAGGGACTGACGAACATTCGATGGAGGGTCGGACGGGCGGAGGAGGTCGAGGCTGCGCAGGGCTCATTCGAGCTGATCACCATCGGCGAAGCCTTCCACCGGCTGGATCAGCCGGTGATCGCCGAACAGGCCATGGATTGGCTCGCGCCGGGCCGCTGCCTGGCGACGCTGGGGTGTTTCAGCCTGATGCGGGGCCAGGAGCCGTGGCACGAGGTGTTGCGGGCGGTCGTTCGGACCTGGAGGGATCGCAGCACCGCCGCTCAGCCCACGAGCACCCAGTCGCCACCCCGCCCTCGCGGCGCCGACCATGAACGCGCGGTGTTGACGGGCCACGGCTTCGAGCACGTCGGAACCTCAGATTTCCTTCATCCCCACGTCTGGACGCTCGACTCGATCCTGGGGAATCTCTCTTCCACATCGAGGTTCGCGCGGCGGTCC
>DAOUHO010000140.1:0-40901 GCA_034428595.1 Chloroflexota bacterium
GTTGCGAGCCCCTCCCGATCACTCAGATCAGGGTCGGCCCAGCCGATGACCAAGATCGACTATTGCGCTCGCTCGAACATCTAACCAAGATGACAAAGGGCTATGAACATGTAGAGGTCAATAGGTCATCTATCAGGCTTTCTCCTTCATGAATCACTTGATAGGTGGCTCTCAGCCAACGTGCGTGCGGAACGTCCAACCGGCGCTATTGCCGCGGCCCCTGCGCGGGGGCAATGCCGGACCGGGCGGGACGCTCGAACCCGGCCTGGAACGCAATGTGCCGGCATACTTGACCATGTCGTTGCGATCCACCCACTCGAACATCGCCAGGGTCGCGGGCTGACGCTTCTGCTCGCGGCCTCTGGGTTTCACCGGCTTTTCGGCCATGAAGTCAGCCTTCAAGAACAGCGTCCACTACTGTCAAGCAGTAATGATTGAATCTTGTGGGGCCGGAACCTGGTGGGCCGGGCGGGACTCGAACTCACGGCATGGCACTTGGCAGGCTCCACATCAGCGGTGATGGGCACGCGCCGCATCAGTCATCGGCGAGGACGGATCGATCACTGTTCCCTTTGCTGCCCAACGCCGGCCGATCCGCGACGGACTGTTCCCACTCGCATCTCAGCACGCGATAGAAAACAACGTCGACCCGAGAACGGCCGGGCCGGGGAGCCACGTAGTGATCGCGGGCCAGCCCTTCGCGCTGCATACCCAGCTTCTCCATCACCCGCCGGGACTGCCGATGATCGGCATCGGCGCGGGCCCAAATCTTGGCCAGGCCGCGCCGTCGAAACCCCCAGTCGAGCACCGCGTCGGCGGCCTCCGGCATGAGGCCTTTGCCCCAGTGGAGCCTCGCCAAGGCGTAGTGCAGCTCGCCGGTCTCGTGCCTGGCGTCAATGCCGAGGCTGATAGTCCCGACGCAGCCGCCGTCCAGCACAATCGCCCAGGAGGGCCTTGCACTCGGCGAAGCTAGCAGGTGGCGCGCGACAAGCTCCTCGGCGTTTCTTCGGGTATACGGCTGCGGTGCCTCGTCGAGCAGATGCTCGGCCCACGCGGGGTCCCTGGTGAACGCAAACACGTCGTCCACGTCTCGCGGTTCCAATGGCCGCAGCACGAGACGGCGGGTGGTCAACTCGCGGAACTCCCCGCGATCGGTTGAGTCGTACTCCTCGACGGGTGCCGGGATTGGCGGCAGTGGCTCGCGGCGCCTGCTCCACTCGTCCCGCAGCACGGCGTAGTAGGCCGCATCAACGCGCCCGCCCATCACTTCGCTGCGAAGCGTTCTCTCGCGCGTCATGCCCAGCTTCTCCAGCACTCGCAGCGAGCCCGTGTTCCGCACGTCGGCGGCGGCGTAGATCTTCGCGAGCCCGAACTCGCGGAACCCCCAATCGCAGACGGCAGCCGTCGCCTCTGTCGCGATGCCCCGTCCCCACATATCTCTGGCGACGTCGTAGCCCAGCTCCGCCGCTTGGTCCTCGGCCTCGACGTTGAGGCTGACGACGCCAATGACGCGGTCGTCGAGGACGATGGCGAACCTGGCGCCCTTGTCCCAGGACGTCAGCACGGCCTGCGCCACCATGTGCTCGGCGGCGCCCCGGTCGTAGGGGCGCGGATAGAACTCGGCCCACTCGGGATCGCTGCCGTACGTGAGCACATCGTCGATGTCCGACAGCCTGAACGGCCTCAGACGCAGCCGCTCGGATCTCAATTCGGTGGGCTTGGCCATGGTTAGTCCTCTTGCCGGCTCTCAACCAATGCGCCCGATCCCTCCCAAATGCTACGACGGGCGCCGGCTTCCGGCGACTTCAGGATGAGATTTGTCTCGCGGCCCTGGACGCGCCCTTACAACCGAAGTTCCAACCGTGGCTCAAGCAGACGTTCAGGGACCTCGTTCTCGCGCATAAACTCAACCAGCAGCCGATGCATCTCTCGCGCTTTGTCCAAGTGCCTCTCAATCATATTGTCGAGTTGTTGGGGATCGGATGCCAGATTGTAGAGTTGCGACACGCCTGGATCCGGGCTGTATAGCAGGCTCCAGTGTCCCGCGGTGACGGTTGTGACCGGAGGGTCTTTGAGATCGCGGAGGAAGTTGTCAACTGATTGGACCGCGTCGCCCGGATTGGCGAATGGGATGCTGCTGACCACGTAGTCGCGTCCTGATCGCGTGGCGCCGCCCAGGGCAGGCGCCAGTGAGCGGCCCTGAACGAAGCCCGGGATGGCCACACCCAGCAGGTCGAGCACTGTAGGCATGACATCGATAGCGGAACTCAAGCCGCTGTGTACCCCGGGAGATACCCCAGGGGCACGGATCAGGAGAGGCAAATGCACCAATTCCTCGAAGAGCGGCGAGTAGCTCCACTGCGAACCCAGCTCGTCATACGGCCGAAGCGTTCCGTCCGGGTACGTGTCCGAGCTCATCTTGCCGAAGAGCCCCCCATGCTCGCCGAAGTAGAAGCCATGGTCTGAGGTGAAAATCACAGCCGTTTTTTCCGCAAGGCCCAAATTCTCTACCGACCTCAGAAGATGGCCCACCCAGGTATCCACCATCGTGATCTCACCGCAGTATGTGGCGTGCCCTTTGTGCAACTGCGCCTCTGTGTAGCCTGGCATATCATGCCAGTTGCCGTAGAGCGGGAGCACTAGCTCGCCGTCGTACTCAGGCAAGTAGAGCTCGGTGTAGTAGGACGGGGCATCCCAGGGTTCGTGGGGATCCCATGTGTCCACATATAGAAAGAAGTCCTCTTTGTAGTGGCGCTCCAGCCACTGCATGGCAGTCATGAATGTCTTCGGCGCGTTCCTGTCCAATTCATGGCGCCACGTATCCCTGATATCCAATGCCTCATTGTGATATCCGGGCTCAGGGATCAACGACCATAGGGTGTCCTGTCCGGTGTTCATGAAGAATGTCTGGAAGCCCCGGTCGTAGTTCATTCCATCCCTCAGGTAGTAGGGCGTGTCCACTGAAGCTGCCGTGTGAATGCCATGTTTGGCCAGAATCTCCGCTAGCGTGGTCACATCTGCTGGAAGCGGCTCCCAACCCATGAAAGACATCGTCCATCGCCCGGTCTGATGGTCTGCCCGTGAGGGCAGGGTCGGGAACCCGGCGGAGTAGTGAGCGTCAAACCTGACCGACGAGGCTGCCAACGCGTCCAGCGAGGGCGTGCGTATGTAGGGATTTCCGTATGCGCCAACGTGATCCCTGCGAAAGCTGTCGGAAACAATCCATATGACATTCATAGCAGTGACCTTCGTAAGGTTAACTTCCTTTGATGAGGTCGGCTGCGCGTTCCGCCATGGCAATTACCGTTAGGTTGAGATTAGCCCGCACCGTGTCAGGCATGATCGAGGCATCGACGATGCGCAATCCGTCGACGCCGTAGACCCTTCCGTATTGGTCCACCACGGCCAACGGGTCATTTGAAGGCCCCATCTTGCAAGTGCTCGATACGTGGTGTGCGGTGATCACCTCCCGCTTCATCCAAGAATCCAGGGCATCATCGTCGGACAGGACGTCGTCCGGCGGTGCGAGCCGCTGCTCAACTATCTGATCGAAGGCCTCATGCGTGAACAGGTCGGCACACACCCTGATGCCTTCGCGTAGCCGCGACCTGTCGATGGGATTGTCTAGCAGGTTAAAGTCGAGATAGGGAGGTTGCCTGGGGTTGTCGGATTGGAGGCGCAGCTCGCCCTGGCTGAAGGCTAGGTACAGGCACAAGCTCA
The DNA here is from genome assembly GCA_034428595.1 of Chloroflexota bacterium. Classification (GTDB taxonomy): domain Bacteria; phylum Chloroflexota; class UBA11872; order UBA11872; family UBA11872; genus JAJECS01. The sequence continues at coordinate 3,721 of DAOUHO010000140.1, forward strand.
CGCCTATGCCTATCGGGTTCCTGTGGTCCAACCCCCGCATGGGCTTCGCCGACGAATAGTTGCCCATGTAGATGACCAAATCGTTCTTGAATGACGAGCCGGAGGCCGTGAACCGCAGGGTGACGGTGCCAGTCGCGACCTGGTCGGTGTCTAGTGGGAACCCTTCACGCGTACGCCAGGCCATTGGCACATCCGGATGATCGCGAAGATTGCGCCCCACTCCAGGGAGATCCTGTACGACGGGTATGTCCAACTGCCGCAATTGGTCCCCAGGCCCAATACCGGACAGAGCCAGGATATGCGGCGAACCAATGGCACCGGCACAGAGGATGATCTCCTCGCCATAGACGGAATGCTCCTCGTGTCCGCTGACGACCCGCAGTCCCACTGCTCGACGGCCCTCGAAGATGATCCCGACGACAAGGCAATGGGGGCTGATGGTCAAACCTCTTCGATTGCGCGCTGGGTCGAGGTAGCCCATGGCCGCACTCACGCGCACGCGGCCGTTGATGTTGAAGGCAAGGGGCCCGACGCCCGTGGAATCAGGTTGATTGTGATCCGGGCAATCGGGGAACCCAGCGTCTCGACATGCCCGGTAGAAGGCGTGTTGTTGGGGGCCCCATTCGTCGGGCTGATGCCTGCGGCAGCTTATGGGGCCATCCGAACCGTGGAGTTCATTTCGGAAGTCTCGGTCCGCCTCCAGCTTTCGCAGATAGGGAAATATCTTCTCGTACCGCCACTCGGAGTTCCCCCACTCCGCCCATCGGTCGAAGTCCTCCGGCATTCCGCGAAGAAACTGAGCGTCGTTGACAGCGCTGGATCCACCCGTGACCCGTCCACGAGGGACATCGATCCAGGCGTGGTCCGTGGCTCTGGCGCGAAAATTCCAAATGTGTCCGCTATCCCAGATTGCCTTCCCGGTCCCGTAGGCGTACCTCACCATGTCGGGCATCTGCTCAAGTGCCGGATAGTCCCCTCCGGCTTCAAGAAGCAGAACCGACCGGTGACGGTCTTCCGATAGACGGGCCGCCAAGACCGAACCTGCCGATCCTGCTCCGACGACAATGTGGTCGTATTTCCTATTCATGCTGCTCACTGTCGCGATAGGGCATCCCGTACGGTCGCCGGATCCTCAATAGAGGTCAGTATCGCAGTGGCTCCCAGGCCGCATCGACTCGGGGTGTGTCTTTCACATGAACTATGGCCCGGCTCTGCACCAAGAGCTCCGCGTGACCGTGGGGTACCCCGCTGGCGACGCGGGAGGCGATTCGCTGAGCTATCTCGCATATCCGGCATGACTCCACGGCGAATCGTCTGTCGGACGGTTCAGACTCTCGACCTGTGGGGCGTCCCAGGAGTTGTGACTACGGTACGCATCGGCTGAAACAAGGTGGGCCGGGTGGGACTCGAACCCACGACCTTCGGATTAAAAGTCCGCTGCTCTGCCGACTGAGCTACCGACCCGGCCCAAGCTTAGCGACCGGACGGCCCCGAGGCCGCGGCCTTCCTAGCTCGTCTGCCCGTTCGTTATCCGCCCATCCAGCATGGTCACGATGCGGCCGCAGGCCTCGCCGACGCGGGGGTCGTGGGTGACCATCAGGATGGTCTGCTGACGCTCGGTGTTGAATCGGCGCAGCAGGTCGAGCATTTCGTTCGTGCTCTCGGAGTCCAGGTTGCCCGTCGGCTCGTCGGCCAGCATCAGGTCCGGCTGGGTCACCAGCGCCCGGGCGAGGGCGACGCGCTGCTGCTGACCGCCCGAAAGCTCGGTCGGCCGGTGGTCGGCCCAGTCGTCCAGCCCGACCCAGTCCAAGGCCTCCGTGGCCGCATTCATGGCCTCGGAGCGGCGGCGGCCCGCGTATTCGGCGGGAAGCGCCACGTTCTCAATCGCGGTCAGCGTGGGCACCAGGTTGAACGCCTGGAAGACGAACCCCATCCGCTCCGCGCGCATTTTGGTCCGCTCGCGGTCCGACAGGTCGGCCACGTCGGTGCCGCCGATCGTCAGGCTCGCCGGCGGGTCCGTGTCGTCGGGCGAGTGCAGCAGGCCCAGGATGTGCATCAGGGTGCTCTTGCCGCAGCCGGAGGGTCCCATGATGCCCACCATTTCCCCGGCCTCGATGGCGATGTCGGCGCCGCGCAGCGCGTGGACGAGGTTCTGGCGGCCGAGCCGATAGGTCTTGTGGAGGTGTCGGGCTTCCAAAAATGCCATGGGCGCGCTTACTCGTACCTGAGCGCCTGGACCGGATCGAGCCGGGCGGCGTTCCAGGCCGGTAGCAGCCCAGCCACCGCTCCCAGCACGGTGGCGAACGCCAGCGCCACCACCGCGGTCGGTGCCGTCAACTGGAACAGGATGTTTCCTGAATCGCGTCCAAGCTCGTTCGCCACGGTCACCACGACGGCGCCGAGCCCGAGTCCCAGCAGGCCCCCGAGCAAGCCGATGCTGGCGGCCTCGATCACGATCTCGCGCATGATTCGTCCACGCGTGGCCCCAATCGCCCGCTTGATCCCGATCTCGCGCGTCCGCTCCGCCACGCTCATGGCCATCGTGTTGATCACCGACAGGCCGCCCACGACCAGGCTGATGAGACCAATGCCGATGACGATGGCGTTGAAGATCTCCGTCGCCGAGGTGACTTCCCGGTCGAAGTCTCCACCCGTCATCGCGCCCACTTGCGCCACGTTGGCCTCGATGGCGTCGGCCAGAACTTCCGTGTCCGCGCCCGCCTCCGGATAGACCGTCACCTGGGAGATCAATTGGTCGGGCCCCATACCGGTCGAGGCCAGGATGGGGGCGTCGGCGGCGAGCAGCGTCTGGGCCGCCTGAAGCGGGACGTACGCCAGGGTGTCCGGCGCCGTCAGGGTCGGTTCGAGAACGCCGATGACTTCAAATTCGACCTGGCGCAGTTCGATTGAGTCGCCGGCGCGCTTGCCGAACTTCCGGGCGATATCGGCTCCAAGAACAACCACGTTCGAGCCCTCATCGTCTCCCGTTGTCAGCCGGCCTTGGGCTGCGGTGATCTGGAAGGTCTCGCGCCCCTGGTCCGCGTCCGCGACGGCGCCGACGATGAAGTCCGGCAGGCCGAACCCTCCGCCCCCCGCTTCGTTCGGATCGAGCAGCAGCTGGACTTCGGGAACCGCGACCGCCACGCCTGGTACGCTGGCGATCTGGTCTGCCACGCTGAGCGGCATCGGAGTTAACCCAAGGCCGAACGCGGGATTCGTGGCGTCGCTGACGATGATCTTGTCCTGGTAGTAGGTCGAACCGCCATCCACCAGGAAGCTGATCCGGTTCGCCATTGAACTCATCACGACCAGCACCCAGATCCCGATCGTGATCCCGGCCACGGTCAGCGCCGTGCGGAATCTCCGGCGGGTCAGGTTGCGCAGAATGCGGACCACGTACATCAGGGTGCGTGCTCGGTGAATGCGTCAGGCGAAGGCCAACCACGACGGTAGCGCACGGACCGACCCGGCGGTGTAGCAACGGTTACGAACCACGCAGCGCTGCCGGCGCAAGTACGTGCTCCCAAATACTCCGGTGCTCGAATCTCAGATGCTCATCCCCGGCCGCACGGGTGGCATCACCCACGCGCGGTCCGGCTTCGCCCCCGCCTTACTCCCCGCCCGGCGGCCCCTCAGCTTCGAGAATCGCATCCAGAATCGTGCTGATCGACGGTCGGTCGCCGATGCCCTCGCCCACCTGGCGCCAGTGCACCACGCGGTACTCCCCGATCAGCAACACCGCCGGCGCGGCCACATCGTCGTTCAGCAGGTTGAACACGCCGAAGCTCTCAGCCACCACGTGATCCGGGTCGGCCAGGATCGGGTATTCGGCTCGCACATACTGGGCCATTTCCGCGGCCCCCTCGACATCGTCGGTGCTGATGGCGACCGGTCGATAGCCCACCTCGGCGAAGAGGGGCAGGGCTCCCTGCAGCTCCACGAGCTGCACGCGGCAGATCCCTCAGAAGAAGCCCCGGTAGAACACCAGGATCACGCCCTGACCGTCCGCAACCAGACCGGACAGCGTCACCGCGTTCCCGTGCGCGTCCTGCACGGTGAAGTCGGGCGCGATCTCCGCTCCCTCCGGCGGCCCCTCCTCGCCGCACGCCAACAGCAAGCTGCCGACCAGCGCGAGAGCGACCAGGACGACCACGGATTTCATGCGGCAAGGATACGGCAGATCGTCTCCGCAAGTGGCCCGGCCCTGACTGTCATTCCGGCGAAGAGCCTGCCCCGTACTCGATACGGGGCCGGAATCCAGACCGGGCGAACCGAGAGCCGCGCCCCTCGCTATAGACTGGCCTCACCCGCGGCCCGCCGGCCTCACCTGGACCCCGCCATGCGCATCACTGGCGTGCGGCTCATCGAGCTCCACGGCGAGCTCGACCATGACGACGAGCTGTGGGAAGAGCGCGTCATCCGCCCGATTGACGTCTATCCCGAGCACAAGCACGAGCGCGGCTATCCCATTGCGAGTGGCGGGCCCGGGCAGGAGCGCAACGCGCGCGGCGCCTACCCGATCTCGTCGATCTTCGTCTCGGTCGAGACCGACGAAGGCGTCAGCGGCCTGGCGGGGACCATCGACCGGCAAACGGCCTTCGTCATCGACACCGATGTCGCACCGCTGGTCGTCGGCGAGGACCCGCTCGCCATCGAACGCATCTGGGACAAGCTCTACCGCCAGCTCATCCACGCCCGCAAGGGCCAGCCGATGTTCGCCATCAGCGCGCTGGACGTTGCGCTGTGGGACCTCAAAGGCAAGTGGCTCGGGCAGCCGGTCTACCGGCTGCTGGGCGGTCCGGTGCGCGACACCGTCCCGGCCTACGCCAGCATGCTGGGCTATTCGCTCGAGCCCGACCGCGTCGCCGCCCGCGCGCGCAAGGTCGTGGACGCTGGGTTCACCGCCACCAAGTGGTTCATGCGCCACGGGCCGGACGACGGCGAGCCGGGCGCCCGCGCCAATGTGGAATTGGCGCGCACGTTGCGCCAGGCCGTCGGCGACGACGTGGAGGTGATGCTCGACGCCTGGAATAGCTGGAACGCGCGCTACGCCAGCGACATGGCCCGGCGGATGGACGAATATCGCCCCCGCTGGATCGAGGAGCCGGTCAAGCCCGACGACATCCCCGCCTACGCCCGCATCCGCGCCGCCTCACCGGTCCCCATCGCCGGCGGCGAGCACGAATACACCCGCTGGGGCGCCCGCGATTACATGCGCGCCGGCGCCGTCGACGTGTTCCAGCCCGACACCATGTGGGCCGGTGGAATCAGCGAGGTCATGAAGATGGCCACCATCTGCTCGGTCTACGATGTCCCGATCATTCCCCACGGGTCGAGCGTACCGGTGAACGTCCACATCAGCGCCGCGCTCCCGCCCACCCTCTGCCCCTACGTGGAATACCTCATCAAGTGGAACGACATCCGCCAGCTCCACCTCAAGCACAAGGTCCAACCCGTCAATGGCCGCATCGGCCCCACCAACGCCCCCGGCCTCGGCCTCGAAATCGACGAGTCCACCGTCACCGAAAGGCGCGAGCTCACATGGCGCTAGTTGCCGATGCCTAGTGCCCTCCGTCATTCCGAGCGCAGCGAGGAATCTAAGGGGCAGGCGATTGGGCACACCGCCTGTCAACTCCTCGCGGCCGTCGGCCCTCCGTAATTCCGGCGAATAGCCGGCCCCGTATTCGATACGGGGCCGGAATCCAGGGAGGTCGAGCCCAGGGGCGCGCAAGAGTCTCGGGGTAGGTGCGGGTCTCAGACTCGCCCTCTCGGGTTATGCAAAAGTCTCCCCAAGCGTGGCGATTGCACTATTCGGACTTCGGGCCGAAAACCGAATAACGATCTCCGCTATTCAACTTTGCGCAACAACACGCAACTCTTCCGCCGATGAAACGCCGCGCCTCCAAGTGCCTTCCCACTGCACCCAGCACCCCGTCGCCGGCGGCGACCGCCGCGTGACCTCCTCGCGAGGCCCATCCACGACCTCGAAGCACTCGCGGGTCAGATTGAGCAACTCGTCCCGCGTGAAGAAATGCACTGGCAGCCCCTGCTTGGGCCCGGCGTCGTAGCGCACCGTCAGCCCGCCCAGATCATTTCGCTCGACCACGGTGTGCGGATGAAATACCTCGGTCGACGCGGAGTTGACGCGCAGGAAAAAGAGACCGCCCGCCGCCAGCACCGAGGCAACCTTCGCGAAGTACCCCTCAACATCGGCGGCAACGCCATGCTGGAAGACTTGAATCGCGATCACATATCCGAAGCGGCGTGGGCTATTCCACGTCCGGAAGTCGGCGTGGATCAGCCGCTCGGATACCGTCGGATTTCGCGACGCCAACTGCCGCAGCGACTCGGCGGACAGGTCGATCCCATAGAGCCGAAGTCCGGCGTCAACCAGCGGCAGGAAGTTGCGACCGTTGCCGCAGCCGACATAGAGCCCCGCGCCCGATCGGAGCGGGCTGCCCTCCAGCGTGGCAAGAACACGGTCCACGAACGACACCGGCGGTTCCTCGACGTACCGACCGCCGCGATACTCTGCGTCCCACCGCGCCGCCGCCAGCTCTTGGTCCATCACGCGTGAATCAGTCATCCCATGACTGCCTCTCGTCGCGTCCTAGTCGGCGTGGGAGTAGGCGAGGTGTGAAATTTCGGCGCTTCACCGACCTCCGTCAGCCAGCGCGGGCGCGAACCGCTCAACCTCCAGCTGCGCCGTGCGCTCGCGGGCCTGCCACAGGTCATAGGCCGTCTGCATCCCCAGCCAGGTTTCGGGCGTCGAGCCGAACGCCTTGGACAACCGCACCGCCATCTCCACCGATACCCCGGCCCGTTCGTTCACCAGCTCCGACAGCGCCTGACGAGTCACGCCCAGGCCCCTAGCCGCCCGGGTCACGGACAAACCAAGCGGCTCCAGACACTGCCGCTTCACAATCCCACCCGGATGCGGCGGTGCATGCATGGTCATCGTCTCTCTCCCTCAGTGATAGTCCGTGTAGTCCACATCGACCGCGTGACCGTTTTCAAAGCGAAAGGTCACTCGCCAATTTCCCGACACCGAAACGGCGTAGTGATTTCGTAGGGCACCCTTCAATCGATGCAGCCGAAACCCTGGAAGATCCATATCCTGGGGCCCGCGACTTTGGTCCAGCACGGCCAGAATGTCGCGCAGTTTGCGGACGTGAGCCGGTGCCACGCGCTGTGCGCCTCGACCAAGGTAGAGCGCCCGCAGTCCTCGGTGCTTGAACGAAACGATCACGCCGAAGCATTGTGAAGTGTCGCCCGTCGCCTGTCAATTGACACTACTGCCCTATGCCTAGCTATCGCGACGCAACGAAGAATCCGTGTCCTGGACTCGATCAATGAGACTCCGAAGCGCCTTCTGACGTCGGGCCTATCCCCTACCCCGGCGTCTCGTAGGCGAAGTCCCAGCCGTCCCACTTGCGCAGGGGCTTGATGGTGCGCGGTAGGTCGGGCTCGCCGGCGGCTTGCCAGGCGGCGATTTCGTCCTGGTGGCCCAGGCGTTTCAGGCCGCTCCACATGGGTCGGTAGTTGGCTCTTCCGCAGCCGCCCGCGGCGTCCCAGAAGAACATGTGGCTGGCCCCGGCCTCGTAGACCGTCGACGCCCGGCGGCGGAAGTCTTCCGGCTGCTGGTGCCGCGGCATGAGGTTCGGCGCCAGCACGCAGTCGGTGCCGCGCACCAGGTCCACGAAGAACGCCAGCTGCGACGCGTCCGTCCAGGCCGGGTGGTGGCTGTCGTAGACCGGCTCCGAGCTGTAGGGGATCAGCGTATCGATCAATCCCTCGCTCACCCAGGCGCGCAAGTCCATGCCGTCTTGCAGATTCTCCTGCTCGGTGGCCGCCACCACCGCGCCCACGTCGATGCGCGACCCCCGTGCCTCGCCCACGTCGTCCATCGCCGTGCGCACCTCGCGCATGAATCCCGTCAGCGTCCGTGCGCGGTAGGCCAGCCAGCGCGCGTCATCCGCCGGCAGCTCCCGCGGGTCTAGTCCGTATTCCTGCCGAAAGCCCTCCACTACCGGCGGCTCGTATTCCACCAGCGGCATGCGCCGGTTGAACAGCAGGCACACGCCGTCCACCGGCCGCTCCGCGATCTCGCGCAGCAGCGAGATCACGAACTCCCGCACCGCGGGATAGCTGTAGGCCATGCGCGGCGTGCGATTGCCCGCCCGGTCCTCGCCGCGGCATTCGGGATGCCGGTCGAAGAAGACTTCTCCCAGGCTGGCGCCGTCCAGCGGCGGCGGGTACTTGAACCCCGCCACGCGGTAGCAGGCGTGAAACTCCATCCCCAGCGCGTGGGTGTGCTGAAGCGCCACGTCGAACGGGTCCACGCCCTGCTGTTGGAAGTCGCGCCAGCTCTCCGCGTGCATGCGGTCGCCGCGCCGCCCGAAGTCCTCCTGCCCTTCCATGATCTCGGCACGCGCGATGCGGCTGAAAAACCGCGTGCGGTCGCCGCCGCCCGCCTCCCAGTAGATGCGGGAGACATCGGTGTCGCGATAGGGCTCGATCTCGCGCCGCACCTCTTCTTCGGTGGTGAGGCGGAACAGATAGTGCGGTCCGTGCGAGTCGTTGTGCGCGAACAGGCGCCGCGTGTCCGTGCGGGCCTGGTCCGCCTGCCAGATCGCGATCTCGTCGTCGGTGAGCGGAACCAGCTTGACGTAGGCCACGCGCGCCGCCGGGCCGCTGAACGACCCCGGCGCATCTCCCGGCGCCACCCGCCGGACCATCTGACGGATATCGAGGCTCATGTCCGTGAGGTCCGCGATCTTCCAGAACATCTCGGCCACGACCGGACCGTGCCAGCCCGGCAGCAGCCGGGATTGCAGCGACGACAGGTCGAGCGTGAGCAGGGAATAGGTGTCGTCGCCGCTGAGCTTGACCGGCACGGCAATGGTGGCGGTGTCGTCGGTGCACTTGAAGTTCGGCACGATGCCCACCGACACCGCGTGCCAGCCGCTCGCGCGCAGCGGAAAGCTCACCGCCGGCGCGGCGGTCTCCGGCCCCGCCGCGATCATGGTTCCCGCCACGTCGTCCGTCTCGAACGACATGGTCCGCCAGTGCCTTCGCTTGCCCGTGCTGCTCAGTGCATCCGCCGGCTCGCAGCGGTCCAGGTCCGTGCGGTATTGCGGCGGGCTGCTGAGCCAGCCGTCGGCAAAGAGATCGGTCGCGGCTTCCGTCATATCTCCCGCCTCCTAACGCTCACGCCATCACCATGCAATGCCCAGTAGGGGCAGTTCGCGAACCGCCCTCCGGGTAGGGGCGGCCCTCGTGGCCGCCCGGTCCAGTGGCCGTTCCCACCATCATCCCGGCGTCGTGTACGAGAGGTCCCAATCGTCCAGCACATCCACGTCGTGCGCGGTGGGTTGCAACGATGGCTCCCCCGCCGCGCGCCAGGCCTCGATCTCATCGCGGTGCCCCAGCCGGCGCAGCGCGTTCCACATCGCGCCGTAGTTCGCCCGTCCGGAGCCTCCCGCCGCGTCCCAGAAGAACAGGTGCTCGGCGCCCGCGTCGTAGATGCCCGCCGCCTGGCGGCGCACATCCTCGGGCGGACGGTGGCGCGGCATCATCCCCGGCGCCAGCACACAGTCCGTCCCGCGTACCAGGTCCACGAAATACGCCAGGTCCGCCGGGTCTTGCCACGACACCGCGTGCGAGTCGCCGCCGGGGACCGAGGTGTAGGGAATCAGCGTGTCGACGATTCCCTCGGCGACCCACGCCCCCAGGTCGATGGCGTTCTGGAGATTCTCCTGCTCGCTGCTCATCACAACGGCCGAGACTCCCAAGCGTCGGCCGCTTGCCGCGCCAACCTCGTCCATCGCCTGCCGCACCTCGCGCATGAATTGGGTCAGCTCGCGCGTGCGGAACCGCAGCCAGCGCTCGTCGTCCGCCGGCAGCGCGTGCGGGTCGAGACTGAACTCTTGCTTGAATGCCGCCACCACCGGCGGCTCGTACTCCACCAGCGGCAGCCGCCGGTTGTAGAGCAGGCACACGCCGTCGATGGGGCGCCCGGCCATCTCCCGCAGCAGCGACACCACGTAGGCCCGCACCTCGGAATAGGAATAGGCAATGCGCGGCGTCGTCTGGCCGTTGCGGTCCCGCCCGCGCCATTCCGGGTGCGCCGCGGCGAACGAGTCTCCGAGGTTGAAATGATCGATCGGCGGCGGGTACCAGAAGCCAGCCACGCGGTAGGACGCGTGAATCTCCAGCCCGGCGTCGTGGCAGTGCTCGATGGCGACGTCCAGCGGGTCCACGCCCAGCTCGCGAAACTCGCGCCAGCTTTCGGCATGCAGCCGGTCGCCCACGCGCGCGAAGTCCTCGGCCTCGTCGAACGTGCACCAGCGCGCGATCTTGCTGAAGTAGTAGCTGATGTCGCCTTCGCCGGCTTCCCAATACATGCGGGAGAAGTCGGAGTGGCGATAGGGCTCGATCTCGCGCCGGATGCCCTCGGCGTCGTTCAACCGCCATAGGTAGTGCGGCCCGTGCGCGTCCTGGTGAGCGAAGAGTCGTCGAGTGTCGGTGCGCTGTTTCTCGGCTTGCGCCTCGGCAACCTCAGCGTCGGTCAGAGGAGTCAGCTTGACATAAGCAATGCGCACGATCTCCGACCGCCACGCGCCAACCGCGTCCACCGGCGCCGTCTGCCACTGCGGTTGCCCCAGCACCAGCCGCTGGCCGGTCAAATCAGCTGTGCGCCAATACAGCTCCACGATCTGCAGGTCGTGCCCGATCTCGGGATGCGCGGGCTGCGCCGTCAGCATCGTCGGCGTCGGGTCGCCGCTCAGCCGCGCCAGGACTTTCAGCGGAGCGCCCTCATAGCCCGGCGGCGGCATCACGCCCAGCGAGACCGCGTGCCAGCCGCTCGCGTTCAGCTCCAAGGCGATGTCCGGCGCCGCCGTCTCGGGACCGGCCAGCAGCATCCGGCCGCTCAGGTCGCCGGCGCTATAGGCCATCGCGCGCCAGCGGTGAAAGGCCGGCACCGGACCCACGGCATCCGCCGGCTCGACGTTGCTCAGATCGGTGATATAGACCGGGTCGTTGACCAACCCGCGGTCGGCGATGCGATCCGTCATACGCGCCTCATCCTGATTAGGAGGTTACAGCGGACGCCTCAGCCCGCCGACCAACTCCCGCGCCACGGGGGGCGACCGTACTTTAGGCGGCGGTATTCCGAATGTACAAACCCGGCGTTTCCGGTCCGGTACCGAAGTCGTTCACTCCGCACCCCTATGGCGTCCGACCGAGCCGCCGCCGCATTCGTCATTCCGGCGGCAGCCGGAATCCAGCCACTCGGAGCATCCGCCCGCGCTCGGCCGTCCTCTCGGCTCAGGCGCCACCGGTCATGTCAAGCAGCTTGCCGACCGTCCGCCAGTTGCGAATGGTGATCGTCGTGCCCAACGTCCGGTCGAAGTAGTCGACCGTCAGCTTCGACCGTGCGGTGCCATTCGGGAAGTGCAAGTAGACCTCGCGTCCCCGCACCTCGAACGCGTCCAACGGCGAGCGGTCGGGATCCAGCTCGGTGATCCGCGCCGCGCCCGGCGCCTCGGCCAGAAAGCCCACGTGGAGCTCTGTCGGATCCGCGCCGGCTGCCATGAACGGGTTGCCGCGCGCGACCGCGTCCAACTCCTGCGCAGTCCGCATCACGACGGGAACTTGGAATCCCTTGGTTTCGGCGATCTCCGCTTCAATGATCGCCGGAATACGCTCCGCCAGCGCCTGTTTCGCCCGGAACACCACGTTGCCGCTCTGGATATAGGTGCGAACGTCCGCGCACCCCGCTGCCTCGAACATCGCCCGCAGCTCGGCCATCAGCAGCTTCTTGGTGCCGCCGACGTTGATGGCCCGCAGCAGCGCGATGTGAACGCCGCTCGTCCCCGACCCGGCGTCTTGTTCCCCGCTGCCCATGCGCCGCTCCTCAACGATCGTGCGCTAAGCAAGACGCTGCCGACCATAGACCATCCGCCCCGTCCACCCGTTCGTCGTGAGGCCTTTGGAATGCTCAGGACGGGCCCGTCGGCAAGCACGCCCACCTGCTCATGGTGAGTCCTTCGACAGGCTCAGGACAGGCTCCACGAACCACAGCGGGTGAGCGCCGCCGACTGAGTGCTCGCAACGAGCACTCACGCTCGTCCTAGAGCCTCGCCTCTCTCATCACCTCGATCATTCGACCCCGCAGAGGCTTCGGCGCCTGCAAGAGGTCGTAGAGCCGCTCCTCGACAGCAGCCTTGTCGGGCACCTTCCAGTCGGGGTAGCCCGCGATCCTCCTGCTGACGTACTGCCGCAGCTCGCCGGGCCCGATGAACATCTCTTTTGCCGCTAGCAGCTCAGCCAAGTAGGCGCGGTGATGGGCGTAACCGTGGGCTCGTCCCGCCAGCTTGTGGGCGATCTCGACGTGTTCATGCAGCACCACCAGGTAGGCCCGGTCAGGCTCGGCGCTGGCAAAGCTCTCCGGGAGGTAGATGTTGCCGTCCTCGTCATACATGGCGAGGTCCGCGCCTTCGGGCCACGGATCGCAGATGAAATAGCGGACCTCGCTCCCGTCCACCTCGCACGTGCCCACACGGGTCACGTTGGCCTTGAGGGCTGCAATCAGCTCCGTGAGCTCTGGATGCGGCAGCTTGAGCCGCTTGGTTGGCTTGGGCATGCCCCGCGTCTCCTTGGTCTACTTCAGCGACCTGAATGTTCTATCCCACAGTAGAACGTGGCGCAGCACCCGTATGCCACGCGATCACGATCAGCGCGTCCCTGTCGACCACAGCCAATGCGTTCGGCCAGCCCGTTCGTGGTGAGTCCTTCGACATGCTCAGGACAGGCTCAGTCAAACCGTTCGTGGTGAGCCCTTCGGCAGGCTAAGGACAGGCCTGGTCGAACCACAATGGGAACGCATCACTGCCCGAACCCCGGTCATCTCGGCTCTACCCCCCATGCGTAGCGTGAGACACACCGCGCATTCTCAACGTTGATACTGACGCGCCTGTGTGCGTGAGGCACGATTCGTCCATGCCCAACGACGGTTTCCGCCTGAACCCCGCCTGGCCCGTGCTGCGCGCCTATCGCGGCGAGCACTTGCGGCGCGTGGCCATGCCCGTCGGCGGCATCGGCACCGGCACCGTCTCGCTGGGCGGGCGCGGCGACCTGCGCGACTGGGAGATCGTCAACCGCCCCGCCAAGGGCTTCGTCCCCAACGTGCCCATCACGCGCAACATGACCGAGCCCCGCGCCTTCTTCGCCGTCCGCGTGCAGGCCCAGGGCCAACCACCCGTCACGCGGCTGCTGGAGGGCGATCTCGACCTGGTCGACTTCGAGGGCACGCTCGGCTCTCCCGCGCCCCACCACGGCCTGCCGCGCTTCGCCGACGCGTCGTTCCACGCCGCCTATCCGCTGGCCCAGGTGTGCTTGAAGGACTCCGACGTGCCAGTCGACCTCCGCCTCGAAGCCTTCAACCCGCTCATCCCGGGCCGCGCCGACGACAGCGGAATTCCCGTGGCCGTGCTGCGCTGGGTGGCCGCCAACCCATCGGACGTTCCCGTGCAGGTCTCCGTCTGCGCCGCGTTGGCCAACGTCATCGGCGCCGACGGGAAGCACGGTAAGCCAAAGCGCAACGTCAACCGCTGGCGGAAGGGGAACGGTCTCTGCGGTCTGGACATGCGCTCCGACGGCGTGCCCGCCGACGCCGAGCAGTGGGGCACCCTGGCCCTCACCGTCCTCGACGCTCCGGACCAGACCGTCACGGCCCGCACCTCCTGGTACGACGTTCCCTGGGGCGACGCCCTGCTCGACTTCTGGGACGACTTCAGCGCCGACGGCGCGCTCGACGACCGCCCGCCCGGCGACGCCGATTCGCCGACGGCGTCCCTCGCCGCCGCGGTCGACCTCGACCCGGGCCCCGAGCGCGCCATCACTTTCCTGCTCGCCTGGCACTTTCCCAACCGCCTCACCTGGGACGTCATGCGCACCGGCGATGACCGCGCCGACTGGGTCGGCAATCACTACGCCACCCGCGTCGCCGACGCCTGGCACGCTGCCGAGGACGCCGCCGCGCGCCTGCCGGACCTCGAGCGCGACACGGTCCGCTTCGTGCGCGCGTTCTGCGCCGCCGACGTTCCCGACGCGATCAAGGAAGCCGCGCTCTTCAACCTCAGCACGCTGCGGTCCCAGACCGCCTTTCGCAGCGCCGACGGCGGCTTCTACGGATTCGAAGGCTGCTTCGAGGATGCCGGCGCGGGATTCGGCACCTGCACCCACGTCTGGAACTACGAGCACGCCACCGGCTTTCTCTTCGGCGACCTGGCCCGCGGCATGCGCGAGGTGGAGTTCAACGAGTCGACCGGCAGCGACGGCCACATGGAGTTTCGCGCGGCGCTCCCTCGCGGACGCTCCTCCGACTGGGGCCTGGCCGCCGCCGACGGGCAGTTGGGATGCCTGGTCAAGCTCTACCGCGATTGGCAGCTCAGCGGCGACCACGACTTTCTGCGGCGCGTCTGGCCCGGCGCACGCCGCGCGCTGGAGTTCTGCTGGATCGAGGGCGGCTGGGACGCCGACCGAGACGGCGTCATGGAGGGCTGCCAGCACAACACCATGGACGTCGAGTACTTCGGCCCCAACCCCGAGATCGGCGGCTGGTATCTGGCGGCCCTGCGCGCGGGGGAGGAGATGGCGGCGCACCTGGGCGAGACCGAAATTGCCGCCGAGTGCCGCCGCCTGTTCGAGCAGGGCCGCGCCTGGATCGACGGCAACATCTTCAACGGCGACTACTACGAGCACCAGATCCGGCCCCAGCCTGACCGCTCACGCATCGCTCCGGGCCTGCGGCGGCCCGAAAAGTACGCCGCCCAGAATCTCGAGGCCCCCGAGCACCAGGTCGGCAACGGCTGCCTCGTCGGCCAGCTTGTCGGCCAGGCTGCCGCGCGCCTCGGCGGGCTCGGCCCGCTCCTGGATTCCGGCCACGTGGCCGCGACGCTGCGGTCGATCATGCGCTACAACTTCCGCCCCTCCATGCGGGGCCACGTCAACCAATTCCGGAGCTACGCCCTCGCCGACGAAGCGGGCCTCGTCATCGCCGCCTATCCCCGCGGCGACCGGCCCGAGCGCCCCTTTCCCTACTGCAACGAAGTCTGGTCCGGCCTCGAATACACCGCCGCCGTCGGCATGCTCCAGGAGGGTCAGCCGGACGCCGCGCTGCAGGTGATCGAGGCCGTACGCGCCCGCCACGACGGCGCCCGGCGCAATCCGTTCGACGAGGCGGAATACGGCCATCACTACGCCCGCGCCATGGCCGCCTGGGGCGCGGTGGTCGCCGCCGCCGGCTTTGGCTACTCCGCCGTCCGTGGCGAGATGCGTTTCGCCGCCGCCCCCGGCACCGTCTTCTGGTCCAACGGCTCCGCCTGGGGCACCTGCACCCGCACCCCCAATGACCAGGGCTGGAACGTGCGTCTCGACGTGCTCGGCGGTGAAGTCCACCTGCGCGCGTTCGAACTCACCAAAGTGGGATTCGCGGAAGTTGACCCCGCGCGCGTAGTAAGTGCCGGCGATCACCTGTCGCTGTACATCGCGGCCTAGCGTCGAAGGGAATACCGCTTGCTGGTAGCCATTGTCGATCGCACCTTTAGGTGCGATAATGGATCGTGACCAGCCGTGAGTTCATCAGGCGGGCACGGAGGTATGCCCGTGCGACGGGGCAGGAGTCCCACTTTGATCCGGCTCACGGTAAGGGCAGCCACGGACGCCTCTACATCGGGTCCCGCTTCACCACGGTGAAACAAGGTGAGCTGTCGAGGGGGCTGGTGGCCGCAATGCTGCGGCAGCTGAACATTGACCGGGAGGATCTCTGAACCATGACCTATGCCTACCCCTGCGAGCTCACGCCGGCGGACGACGGCGGCTTGGTCGCCACTTTCCCCGATGTGCCGGAAGCCATCACCGGCGGCGCGAACCAGTCCGAAGCCCTGGCGATGGCAGAGGATGCGCTTGCCACGGCCCTGGCCGGCTACGTCCACGAAAAGTGGGACATCCCCGCGCCCAGCGAGGCGGCAGCCGGTGAGGTATTGGTTCCCGTGTCGCCGGTCGTCGCCGCCAAGCTCGCTTTGTATTCGGCCATGCGAGCGCAGCGCATCACCAAGGTGGAACTCGCCCGCAGGCTGGGCATCAGCGAGTCGGCGGCACGCAAGCTCACCAACCCGGACCACCGCTCCCACGTCAGCCAGGTCCACAAGGCCCTCCGGGCCGTGGGACGCAGCCTGAGGGTCGAAGTCACCGCCGCTTGAGCGCGGAGAGCTTGGCGGCCGATGGGATGCTGGCCCGCCGTCAACGACTCGTACAGATTGCAAGTAGCACGTTCAATCTGCACACAACTCCGGCTGCACGGACAGTGCACCAACGTTTGCCGGAGCTACGCGCCCAGCATTGCTCTCCTCAACCTCACTCCGGCACCGGCATCTCCGCCAGCATCTCGTCGGTGATGTAGCGCCCCAGCCCGAAGATCTTGCGGTCGGAATACCAGAAGATCCGCTCGCCGTTCAGCTCCGTCAGGCTGGCGTACATCGAGAGCCACCAGCGGTAGAACGGCGGCACGCCGACGCAGTTGGTGTCGAAGAGCAGCACCGGATCGCTGAACCAGATCGGCTGGTGCGCGCCTGGGCGGTACTCGCCCAGCGAGATGAACTGCGGCCGGCGGCTGCTGTTCGAATCCGAGATTCCAACCGCGCCGTAGCCCCAGCCGTCGTGGTTCTGGAGCAACTGCAGATAGCGGCCGTCGTTGAGGCGGTAGAGCGGCGTCGGCGACACCGGGTTCTCCATCGGCTCGCCGCCATCCTTGTACCGCAGCATCTCCGTGGGCCGCCACGAGTGGCCGTGGTCGTCCGAGACCGTGTACCAAATCTGCCCGTTGCGCGTGCGCATCACCGTGAAGAGCCGGTCGTCGGGCAGAAGCACCGGCGCCGGCTCCTGGCAGAACGACGAGCCTTCCGGGGCGTCCGGGTCGTTGGCGAGCGGCACCGTGATCAGCTCTTCGTCGTCCGGCAGCCAGGTGATCTGCACATCCTTGGGCTCCGGTCCCTCGTCGATGTTGTCGAAGCGCATGAACTGGCAGCGGCAGTCGCTGCGGTAGTACCCCACCTTGCCGTCCGGCCGGCGTACCGCGGTTACCTGCCGCGCCGCCGGCGAGGCCCACTCGGTGAAGCCCACCAGCACCCGGTCCCGCGCGTCCCGGATCGGCTTCTGCCACGGGATGCTGTTCGTGCCGATGCTCGGGTCGGGGTGACTCAGGATCGTGCGTCGATAGGGAATGTCCACGCCGCCCGGCGTCCAGGTGCGGCCGTCGTCATCGGAGTAGCTGCAGCGCAGGAAGCTGGTCTGATAGCTGATCCCGACGCCGGTCCCCTTGTTGTAGAACGCGTAGATGCGGCCCGTGCGGCTGATCACCGGAAACCCGAAGCACGCCGCCTGGCCGGACTTGGGTCCCGGCGGGTCGAACTCGCCCGGCTCGGACCAGGTGCGCCCGCCGTCCTCGCTGCGCGCATAGAGCACCGTGTGGTCTGACGCGTCCGCCTTGGTGCCGTAGGTCCAGATGGCCAGCAGATCGCCGCCCGGCGTCTCGGACACCAGCACGTGATCCACCGCCTCCACCCACTCCGGCGGCTGCTTGGGCAGGAAGAAGACCAGGTCAGGATTCGTGCGGCGCCAATCGTCGCTGAAGCACTCGTAGTCGCCCTCGACCGGCATGACACACCCCGCTCGCCATCACCCCGGACACGCTCCGTCCAGGTAGCTGCAGCCTAGACCGTCCCAAGCCTGTGCGCGAGTCTGAACCGCGATACGAAGGTTCCCCCGAACTACGCGTCCAGTTCAGCCACGGCGAATGCATGCAGTGCCGCCGCGACGTGTATCGCCAATTCAGCACGCGGACCGGTTGGTTCGCTTCCTCCAATTGAGGCGTGGCGTGCGCCGACTGTTCCGTTGCCCTGGCTGTAAAGTGATCGGAACAGCCTCTTTATACCGCCAGGTAGTTCGGCCGGGACGTTCTCGCTGAGAATCGTTGGCAATGCCACACCCGGTCGATTGTAGATGACCTGCAAAACAGCCTCCACGGAGTTGACGGCCTCCTTGATTGCATTGGGCCAGTCAGGAGGGCGTCTGTTCCGGAAGTCGTTAGCATGATCGAACTGCCGTAGGGCTTCGGCAAACCTCTCATCATCCTGCAGGGCACTTTGAGCGGCTCGAACTGCGGCATGAAATTCATCGGTGCCTACTCGGATGATTCTGTCAGACTCGAATCGATACCCGATTCTTTCATCAGCGAAAAGAGAATTCATTTTTATATAATAATCCTCAGTTGCTTGCCCAGTAATATACAAGGCTATCCTCTCTAGAGCGTCAAATAATTTATACCAGATATCCTGCTCAAGCAGTTGTGTTATCTCACCCTCTATGTTCGATTGGCTCCAATTGTTCGGGTCAGGTCCTACCCTCATTGCTTGGCAAATGATGCGTCGCTGCGCAGTTGACGTTCGATAACCGAGACTGTGAAGCACCTCGCGAAGCCCGTAGCGAAGCCCTTTTGGCGCGTCGTCGTAAATCAGAGAGGATTCGCCTCTGAGCCCCTCACGTACAGAGAATGGTTCGTCGAACACCTATGAATCCTCCCGAGTGTCGCGGTCGCTGCGATATTCGCACCCGTGTGACCGCGATTCTGATTGGGTGAAATGCGTCGCCGCACGCCGAAAGTCAATGCGGGAGTCCTCGTGGTTGTCTCGCTTGGTGGGCCGCATCACGCATCCCACCGTCTGTACCAAGCCGTGTATGCCGCCTCTCCTTTTAAGGTCATGCAAACGGCTTGAGACGCCGGCCGTCGCGCTTGAGCGTGCCTTGCTCGACCAGGCGGGTGATGAGGTAGGCCTGCTCGCGGTCGCCCTTGATGCGGTTGCAGTGCGAGCAGAGCATCTGCAAGTTGTCGAGGTGGTCCGTTCCGCCGCGCGACCGCGGCACGATGTGATCCACCTCGAACATGCGGAAGGGAAAGTCCACCTGGCAGCCGTTGCAGCGTCCTTCCTGATTCCCAAACAGCTCGTGGGCCCGCTTGCGGTAAGGCAGGGGCGCCTCGATGTCGGTCCGGCGCGGAACGTCCGTGCGCACGGTCACGTAGCCGTGGTGGAACATGGGGCCGATGCCGAGCGGCGGCGCTTCCTGCAGGCGGTGGTTCACCAGTTGCACCGCCTTCGGTGAGATATCGATGCCGGCCCAGCGGCGTTCGAGAAGCTCAGCGGCGACACACGCCGTGGCGCAGCCGCAGAAGGGATCGAGCACCAGATCGCCTTCATTGCTGGAAGCCTTGATGATGCGTTCGAGCAGAGCGAGCGGCTTTTGGGTTGGATAGCCGACGCGCTCCTTGCCCAATACCGGCGGAATGTCGTCCCATAAGTCTTGCAGAGGAACTCCCGGCATGTCGTCTGAGAACTGCATCAGACGAGGCATCCCAGTCTCTCGGTGGATAAGCCTTCCCTCGTTCCAGAAGCTGATCAGGTTGGGCCTCGAATACGCCCAGTAGCGGCCACGATAAGGGGTGACAGCTTTGTATTCCCATCCTGGCTGTGGATCCAAGTGCTCGTCCGTGAGATCAGCCGACCACCGCTCCTTCCTGTCGAGAGACCGTTTTACGTGCCATTCGTATTCTGTTTCACCACCCGGTTTGGCAGCGGTTACGTCCGTCTCTTTGTATCGGCGACCCTGGGGTGCCTCGTGCCGATATTCTGCCTGGAGATAGTCTTCCGTATAGGGCATGTACTGCGGATTCCAGACGTAGTCCTCCGTCTTGCTATAGACGAGCACGACGTCTCGAATCTTGCCGGCCCGGCGCATACCTTGCTTGGTGTCGCTGTGCGCGCTAGAACGCTTCCAAGTCATCTCGTTCAAGAACAGGCCTGATCCGAACACCGCGTCCATCAGAAGCTTGAGATAGTGGCTTGCCGTCGGGTCGCAATGGAGATAGACGCTCCCGGTTTCCTTCAGGACGCGGTGCATCTCAAGGAGCCGCACTGCCATCATGCAGAGATAAGACTGCATTCCTTTCCCGTGCGCCTGGCCCGCCGCCTCTATGACGGCATACATGGCCGGCTGCGCTTCGGCGATAAGGCCCATCCAGGCCACGTCGAGGTCTGAGAGAGTCCATGCGTCCTTGAAGGCCGCGCCGGCAGCCTGCGATCCCACGGGCGCCTCGTAAGTGCGGTTGGAGTTAAACGGCGGGTCCAGGGAGATCAGGTCGACGCAGGCGGAGTTCATGCCCCGCAGGATGTTGAGGTTGTCCTCCGTCCAGAGCGTCTTGTTCGCGAAGTTGGGCTGGCCCTCAGCGGTCATGGCCGCCGCACAAACACGAGGCGTTCCCCGCCTAGGTCGACTTCGACGGTCTTCCATCCAGCCGCCAGCCAACCGCCTCTGGCCCCAGCCTGACTGATGCTATTCGCCCACCAGGCTCGGTGCTCGCGGGCGGCAGAACACAGCGTGAATCCGAGGACCTCTTCGATGTCGGCGAAGGTTGCTCGCCACTCGCCATCGCGGCGGTCGGCCAGAAACCGGCGCAAGGGCTCGTACTTGCTCACCGCGGGCACACCAGGAATCCGCACTCGCCAAATCTTAACCCACGCCGCTTCCCGCGAATGCCCGTGTGGCCGGCCGCCGGTCTCTCGGGGCCGAGCGGACGAAGCGGCTCACGCTCCCTTTCCCACGCGGGTACCATGCGCGGCACGTGGCGATGGCGGGGTGGGGGATTGGTGATGGCACAGGACCAAAGATTCGGCATCCCCGGCGTGCCGTTTCCCGTCGGGGTCGAGTACTACCGCCCGCCCACCCCCAAGCCCGAGGTGTGGGATGAGGACTTTGCCCGCCTGAGCGCCGCCGGGCTGCGCATCGTGCGCTCGTTTCCCTACTGGCAGTGGTTCGAGCCGAGCCCGGGCGTCTACGAGATGGACGATATCGACCTGCTCTTCGACACCGCCGAAAAGCACGGGCTCTACGTCTGGCTGGACGTGCCCACGGCCACTCACGGCGCCGGTCCCGACTGGCTGCTGCGGGACTACCCCGACATGCGGGTCGTCAACTACCGCAACGAGCCGGTCGTGCAGGACGCGCACCCGGCCTATGCCCAAGGCGCCCAGGTCCATTGCTTCGATCACCCCGAGTTTCGCGGCCTGGCCGGCGCCTTCCTGCGGCACGCCATCAACCGCTACAAGGACCGGCCCAATCTGCTGATCTGGGGCATCTGGGACGGGCCGAACCTGTCATCGGCCTGGGCGGCCCAGGGCGGTGGTTTCCCCTGCTATTGCGTGCACACGCTGGCGCTGTACAAGGCCTGGCTGCGAGAGCGGTTCACGCTGGACGAGCTCAACGCGGCGTTCAGCCGCCGCTACCGCCGCTGGGAAAACGTCGAGCCGCCACGCTCCAACCGCAACGTCGTCGAGATGCGCTGGTACCGGCGCTTCCATCACGAAAACATCGCCGACTACCTGAAGTGGATGATGGACCTGGCGAACTCCATCGATCCGGTGCACGAGAAGCGCGCCCACGGCGGCTGGCGCCCGCAGCCCAAGGACGAATACTGCGCGCCGCTGGTGGACAGCTGGGGCATGTCCATGTCGTCCAACCACCTGCTGACCGAGGACGATCCGAACCTCATCGCCGATCGCGCCCTTGGCTTCGACTGGTCGCGCCAGGTGGGCCGCAACGGCCGCTGGTGGAATGAGGAGATCTACGCCGGCATGTCGCGCGGGGGCGTGACCTGGAACAAGCAGTCGCACCCCCGCGAGCAGACCATGCTGCTCTGGATGACGCTCATTGGCGGCGCGGCCGGCGCCATGTTCTGGCAGTACCGGCCCGAGTATCTGAGCTTTGAGTCGCCCGGCTACAACATGGTGGCCCTGGACGGCGAGCCGACGCCCCGGTTCCGTGCGGTGGTCGAGGCCCTGGAGCAGATCGAGGGCCTGAGCGACCATTTGCCGCTGGAGGCGCCGCGCTCAGACGTGGCCATCGTCTACGACGCCCACTCCCACGAGCTGTTCCAGTTCAACGAGAAGGACGAGCGCTTCCTGGCCGACTTTCGCGGCGTCTATCGCACGCTGTGGCTGCGGGGCATTCCGGCCGACCCGGTGACGCCCAAGATGGACTGGTCGGGCTACCGGCTGTTGGTGCTGCCGAACGTGGCGCTGATGGACGACGCCACGCGAGAGCACCTGGCGCGCACGCTCGACGAGAACCCGGAGACCCAGGTGCTCATCGAGGGCAGCTTTGGGACCTACTCGCACGACGGCCAGTCCAGCTACAACCCGCCGGAGGGCTTCGCCGAGCGGATCGGCGTGCGCGTGGCGGACTTCTCGGCGGTCATCGAGAGTGACATCGCCAACGGGCGGAACGTCCTGAAGACGCTGCACGGCCCGGTGCCCATCACCACCACCTGCGGCTACGCCATTCTCGAGCCGCAGGGCTCAACTCAGGCCATCGCCCACATTGGCGACCACAACGTGGCCGTGCGCAGCGGCGACGGCCGCATCACCTGGTACGGCCTGACCCTGTCGGCCGGCTTCGACGATGTCGCCATTCCCGCCGTCGTGCAGGAGGCGGTCGATGACGCGGGCGTGAGCGCGCCGGTCGCGGTCGACGGCGATCCCATCGTGCCGGTCCTGCGGCGCTCGCGGCAGGGCGGCTGGCTCGTCTTCGTGCAAAACCTTGCGCGGCACGCGGCCTCGGCCACGTTGCGCCCGGCTTGGCCGGTGTCGGAGGTCACGGACCTCATTGCGCATGCCCCGGTCGCCGTCGAGGACAACGGCTTCCAGGTCACCATGGAACCCTGGAGCGTCGGCGTCTTTCACTGCAACGAGGCCTAGCCAGCGAAGGGACGGCGGACATGCCGGTTGAAGGCGACTACGCCTGCTACAGCAAGGACTGGCGGCGCACGGACCCGGACCTCGTGCTCCACCTGTCCACGCGGGTACCCGAACACCCCGAGCACCAGGATCACGTGCTGGTGGACTACACGCCGGGCGGCGACCTTCTCGCGATCTGGACCCTGGCCTACGAGCCGGACGCCCGCGACTACGGCGTCTACTTCGCTCGCAGCTCCGATCACGGCCACACCTGGACCGAGCCGGCCCAGATTCACCCCGCCGGGACGGCCGGCGAGGTCAGCAGCTTCGGCTTTCCCGTCATCGCGTCCAGCGGGCGCATCTACTGCTACTACAACCGCTCCGTCGGCTATGGCGAAAACGCCCTCAACGCCGTGTTGCGCTGCCGCTACTCGGACGACGACGGTCATACATGGATTGATGGGGACGTCGACATCGAGTACCGCCGCACGCCCATCGATCATCCCGACCCCGCGGTGCCGCCCATGGGGATCGTGTGGCAGAAGCCCATTCGCGATGCCAAGGGATGCCACGTGGTTGCGCTCACCCGCTGGGCGGCGCAGTACATCACGCCCAAGCCCTACGTGCCGCACATGGGCGACAAGCCCAACGGCATGTTCCGCGAGTTTCGCTGCGAGTTCCTGCGCTTCGACAACATCGACGACGGTCCGCATCCCAAGGACGTGCGGATCACCTGGCTTCCGGAAGACGAGAACTTGATCCAGGTGCCGGTCAGCTTCAAGCCGCAGGCCTCCGACGGCTACACATTTTGTGAGGAGCCGGGGCTGGTGCTCTTGCCGGACGGCCGGCTGTTCGCCGAGATGCGCACCGCCAACGGCGAGCTCTGGTACACGGTGTCCGACGACGCCGAGGCCCTTACCTGGCGTCCCACCGAGGTGCTGCGATTCCAGGACGGGGGCGATCCGATGCTCAATCCCAACTCGCCCTCTCCGATGTATCGGATGGGAGACGGGCGCTACCTGCTGCTATTCCAGAACCACGACGGCTGGGGCTACGGCGGCAAAGGGCCGCTGGCGCTGGAGAGCCGCCGCCCGCAGTTCCTGGCCGTGGGCGAGTATCGCCCCGACGCCCATCAGCCGGTGTGGTTCAGCGAGCCGTTGCTGCTGTTCGACACGCACAAGGTGGGCGTCTTCCCGCTCTACATGTGGTGGCTGTCGATGTATTCCAGCCTCACCGAGCGCGACGGGCGCCGCATCCTCTGGTACACCGACCGGAAGCTGTTCGCGCTGGGCAAGTACATCACCGACGAGATGCTCGCGCCTCTGACAGTCCCGGAGTGACACGCGCGCGGGGTCTCACGCCAGACAGGCCGCGGACCTCGATCGGCTCAACGAATCGTCACTTCGAGTAGGGGCGGTTCGCGAACCGACCTTGCCCTTCGGGCGCTCGCGCAATTGACAGGGAGCCGCGCGGCCGGTACGCCGTAGGCGCACCAACGCAGAGATCATCGCCTGATGTATAGCCGGATCAAGCGCCGCGCCTACGAGATCGTCGAGCCGACGCCCGAAGGCGACCGCCCGAGCCACGTCTTCGACATCGTCCTCATCACGCTCATCACGCTCAATCTGCTGGCAATCGCCCTCGAGACGATTTCGCCCCTGGGCGAGCAGGCCAGCGGATTCTTTCTGGTGTTCGAGATCGTGTCAGTGGCGATCTTCACGGGGGAATACCTCGTGCGCGTGTGGGCGTGCACGGAAGACCCGGCCTATGCCCACCCGGTAAAGGGCCGGCTGCGGTTTGCCGTCCAGCCGTTGGTGCTCATGGACCTTGTCGCCATCGTGCCGTTCTACGTCCCGTTGGTGCTGACCTTCGATCTGCGGTTCGTGCGATCGCTGCGGCTGCTGCGGGTGTTCCGGCTGGTCAAGATCACGCGCTACTCCGAGTCCGTGGGGATCATTGGCACGGTGCTGCGCAGCCGTCGGGATGCCTTGCTCTCCACGCTGTTCGTCACATTCATCCTCCTCTTCATGGCGTCGGTGTTGATGTACCTGGCGGAGCGCGACGCGCAGCCCGAGGGCTTTTCGAGCATCCCGGCCGCCATGTGGTGGGGCATGGTGACGCTGACGACCGTGGGCTATGGCGACCTGGCGCCGGCGACAGCATTGGGACGAATCTTGGGCGCTGTGGTCGCGCTCTTTGGCATCGGGCTGTTCGCCCTGCCGGCGGGCATTCTGGGATCCGCGTTCGTCGATGAGCTCGAAGCCCGGCGGAGCGCCCGGCGACCGCAGGCGTGCCCTCACTGCGGTGAACCGATCAGCGACCCGGCAGCCTCGGAGACCTGATCGTGAGTGCGTTGGTACCCTCGGCCATCCCGCGCCCGCGAGAGTTCAGCCATGACGCCTGACGCGCCGCTTGTCGTTGACGCCCATAACCATTACTGGGTGATCGGGCAGTCCCATTTGAATTGGATGGACGAATCGATCCCCGACACGCTGCGCCAAACCTATACGCCGTCCACCCTCAAGCCGCACATGGACGCCGTGGGCGTGCATCGCTCGGTGATCGTCGAAGCCAGTTCGGCGTGGGCCGAGCAGCCCTGGTACCTGGACCTCTGCGACGAGCACGACTTCGTCGTGGGCGTGATCGCCAACCTGGACCTCACCGCATCAGACCTCGAAGCGAAGCTGGACGAGTTGGCGTGCAGCCCATGGTTCAAGGGCCTCCGCGCTGGGGCGGAGAACATGCCCGACACCGCCTGGCTGGCCCGCGACGACGTGCGTCGCGGCATCCGCACCGTGATCTCGCGGGGGTACATCGTGGAGCTGCTGGTGAAGACGCCGCACCTGCCCCATGTCCCAGCGATCGCCCGAGAAAACGACGGCGGGAAGCTGATCGTGGACCACATGGCCAAGCCGCCGTTCGAATCCGGCAACCTCTCGGCGTGGCATGAGGGCATGCGCGCGCTGGCGCCCTACGAGCACCTGCGGGTGAAGGTTTCGGGGCTGCTGACCGAGTGCCTCTCGTCACCGACCACCGCCACGATCCAACCGGCGGTCGACACCGTGCTCGACGCGTTCGACATCGACCGTCTGATCTGGGGCAGCGACTGGCCGGTGGCCCTGATGGCCGCTCCCTATGAGGACACGTTTGAACGGGTCACGGCCGCGCTGGGCGGGCTCAGCGCCGACGAACGCGCGGCCGTGCTGGGGGGAAACGCCATCGACTTCTACGAACTTGAATGAGTCCTACCAGCCGGGCATGAGCAGCTAGAGATTGCCAGCGCGCCGTGCGAGACGAGCGCGCACACACGGGAGACGAATAGATGTCATCGACGACGATGCGACTGACGAAGCGGCAATTCCTGCGCCTGGTCGGCTCGGCCGCGGGCGTGGCGGCGACCTACCACACCATGAACACGCTGGGCCTGCTGGGTCCGGACAGCGCGCAGGCGGCGACGCCGGACCTGCCGGATGGCTCGGGCTTCGGGAAACGCGTGGTGATTCTGGGCGCCGGCATCTCCGGCATGACGGCGGCCTACGAGCTGTCCAAGGCCGGCTATCACTGCACCATCCTCGAGGCCACCAACCGCGCCGGCGGCCGCAACTTGACGGCCCGCGCGGGCGACGTGATCCACGAGACCGACAGCCGGCAGTGGGTCGACTTCGACCGCGAGGATCACCTTTACGCCAACCTCGGGCCGGCTCGGATTCCCTATCACCACCGCATCATCCTGGGCTACTGCAAGGAGTTCGGCGTCGAGGTCGAAATGTTCACCAACGACAACCGCGGCGCGTTCTTCCACAACGCCGAGCGGTTTGGCGGGCAGCCGGTTGTGGGCCGCCGGGTGATGACCGATCAGCGTGGCTACATCGCCGAACTGCTGGCCAAGGCCGTCAACCGCAATGCGCTGGACGACGAGCTGACCGCCGACGACAAAGAGCGGTTGCTGCCCATGCTGGTCGAGTTTGGCGGCCTGGATCCAGACTATCTTTACGCCGGCTCGAGCCGCGGCGGCTATCAAGGCGAGCACGTCCACGCCGGTCTCGGGGGCGGCGACGTCAACGATCCGCTGGACTTCAGCGAGCTGCTGCGCTCAGAGTTCTGGGAGTACAAGCTCCACTTCAGCCAGTTCCTCAACCAGAACCCGACGCTCTTCCAGCCGGTGGGCGGCATGGACGCCATCGCCAAGGCGTTCGAGGCCCGCCTGCGGCGGATCATTCGCTACAACAGCCCCGTCGAGGCCATCCGCAACACGTCCGACGGCGCCCGCGTCGTCTACCGGAACCAGCGCGGCTTCCTTGAAGGCCTGGACGCCGACTACATCGTCTGCACCATCCCGGCTCCGGTTCTCAAGGACATTCCGAACGACTTCTCCCCCGAGACCCAGACCGCCATCGAATCCGTCGCCTTCGTGCCGGCGGTCAAGATCGGCTTTCAGACTCGACGCCGCTTCTGGGAAGAGGACCACGCTATCTATGGCGGCATCTCCTGGACCGACCAGGACATCACCCAAATCTGGTATCCGGCTAACGGATACCACCGCGAGAAGGGCGTCGTCATGGGCGCCTACATCTGGGACGACTTTCCAGGCCAGGGCGAGCGCTGGGCCACCATGACCCTGCCGGAGCGCCTGCGGACGGCCATCGCCGAGGGCGAGCACCTCCACCCCGGCTACGCGCAGGAGATCGAGTCGGGCGTCAGTCGCGCCTGGCTCAAGGCGCCCTTTCAGCTCGGCGCGTGGCCCGAAAGCTACGCGCCTCCCGCCCAGCTCCTCGAACCCGACGGCGCCGTCTACTTCGCCGGCGACCAGGTCACCGCGCTCCCGGGCTGGCAAGAGGGCGCCGCCCTGGCGGCCCACACGGTCGTAAACGCCATCCACGCGCGGGTGACGGCGGGTTAGGCGCGCGCCCTGCGCTGATGGATCGCCAGGCGGTCTGGATCGGGGCCGATCCGGGCGGAACAAAGAACTTCGGCATCGCGGAGCTATTTACGGACGGCACGACCAGGACCCACCGTGTGTCATCCGCGCAGGAAGCTGCCGAGTGGATTGAGGGCACGCCGCAGGGAGCGGGCATCGACGCTCCCATGTGGTTGTCGTCGGCCAAGCGAGGCGACCGCAAGGCCGACCGCTGGCTTCGCTGCAAGTACGGCAATACATCACCTGGGAAGGTGCTGTCCATCAACTCGCTATATGGCGCCGTCCTTGCCCAGGGCGCCATGTTCGCCGCCGAGCTGCGCCGGCGGTTTCCCGATCCGCCGATAACCGAGGCTCATCCCGGCCTGTTCCTGAGGGCGTGGGGCCGCCGCTTCGACGAGTCCAAGCGTTTCGACGAGTTCAAATACCACTTCCGGATTCACGCCGCACCCGGAATCAGCGACCACGAGCGGGACGCCGTGATCGCCGCCGTTGCCGCGCGGGAAGGATTCACCGGTTGCTGGCCGCGCGACCTGGGACTGACTCGACTCCCCGAGGAGCAAGACCCCGCAGCCTACTGGCTCGCGCCGATGCACTACTGGTGGTTTGAGTAGCCGCCGCGCGAGACGACGCCCGCATTCCAGACCAACTCAAGCCAGTTGCCCTGACCTAAGATGAACCTGCCCACGCTCGCACCTATCCCCGGAGACGCCTGATGGAGTTTTGGAACACCGTGTGGGACGCCTTCAACGCGCCCATGTTCAGCCTGGGCGAAGAGCCCGTCACGCCACTCAGCGTCATCGTGCTGCTCATCATCCTAGCCGTCACCTGGATCGTCGGCGGTCGCGTGCGCTGGCTGCTGGAGCGCCGCCTCGGCAAGGTCGCCGACATCCAAGAAGGCACGCTGCACGTCATTGGGAACCTTGGCCGCTACCTCATCCTCTTCGTCGGTATTTTTGTCGGCTTCCAGTCGGTTGGCCTTCAGTTGGACTCCGTGCTCATCATCTTCGGCGCCCTGGGCGTGGGCATCGGCTTCGGTCTGCAGAACATCGCCAACAACTTCATTTCCGGCGTGATCCTGCTGGTTGAGCGACCGGTCAAGGTCGGCGACATCATTGACGTGGGCGGCGAGCTGGGCACCGTTGAGCGCATCAGCATCCGCGCCACGACGCTGCGCAAGTTCGATCAGACCCAGGCGATCGTGCCCAACGGCGATCTCATCTCCACCATCGTCGGCAACTGGACGCACGACGACCGCCGCGTGCGCGTCGACTTCATCGTGGGCGTGGCCTATGGCTCGGATACGCAGCTGGTCGAGCGGATCTTGAAGGAGCTCGTGAACGGCCATGAGAAGGTGCTGGACGATCCCGAACCCCGCGTCTTCTTCATGGAGTTTGGCGACTCGTCGCTCAACTTCCGCGTGCTGGCCTATGTGCCCGACATCATGGAGCGATTGACGACGCAGAGCGATCTGCATTTCTCCATCGACGAGGCGTTCCGGGCCAACAACATCGAGATTCCATTCCCACAGCGCGACCTGCACGTGCGCTCGATCGACCCCGACGCAGTGCTGCAGCACGCGCCCACCGCCACAAACGGATCGCCGAAGGCGTAGTCGCGCCGAGGCCCACGCTTTGGGCGGCCCACATTCGGTGGCCCGCGCTGCGTGCACCGTGGGTCGGGCCGCGGTTGTTTCTCCCAGGCTGCGCGCAGCCTGGGCCACCGGGCGGCCTCGGCCACCGGACGCCTTAGTGAGGCACGCCGAGCTGGTGCATGCGCCGGTGGATGGCCTCGCGCGCCTCGTGGAACGGCCGTTCCAGAAACGCCCCGTGGTCGGCCTCGCCGTGGTGGTGGCTGGCGTGACCCGCCGGATATTGCGTGCTTCGGTGGCGGATGTAATCCAGGCTGCCGTCGATCAGGGTCAGCATGTATTGCGCCGTGGCGTCGCTCCACATGGACCACTCGGCGTCACCGTCCGCCACGTAGACCGGCGACGTGTGAGCGAACCGCTGGCGGTGCCAGACGTCGTGATGCTCGGGGGCGTCGAAATAGGTCGGCCCGCCGCAACGCGCCGCGAGCCAGGTGGGCGCCGCGACCTCCAGCGTCTCGGACAGCCGCAGTTGCCGCGCGCCGCCTGACGCCTGCGCCTCGGCCACCACATGCCCCTCCCGCACGATCTGGAGGCTGTGGACCGGCAGGATCGACTCGACCGACGCCTCCACCGTGACGCTGCCGCCGTTCACGTCCAGATTCAGCGTGTCGCCGGGCTCGTGGCCCTCCACGCGCAGGCTGATTATCGGGCCGCCGCTGAGGAACGTGCGCCCCGCCGCCATGTTCGCGCACCACGACTCGTAGCTGAACGGCTGGTCGGACGGCAGCCGCACGTAGGTGCGATACAACCCGACCGGCACCTCGGACGACATCTTGTCCGTGCCCCCGACCAGCGGCAGGCGGTAGCCGCCGTTGAGATAGCGGTAGTACTCGGTGTGCGCGAAGGGACCCTGGGTCAGCATCTCCACCGCGTCGGCGCGCCCGGTCGCGATCAGAGCGGCCGGCTCGCCGTTGGGAAACGGCAGATGCGGGATGACCACCGTGCCCCCCTGCGCATGGCAGGCGTCGGCCCAGTGGGAGAGCGTGGTTTCCATCGAGCCGCCCGGCTCCGCCTCGGTCGGCCCGTCGGAGCACCAGGGCATCACCGGGTCCGTGAGCCCCAGCAGAGTCAGGTGCCCCAGGAAGTGCTGCCGGTTCTCCTGCGAGACGTAGACGATCGTGCGGCCGTCGTCGGACACGCGCGGTCGGCCGATGAAGTCCTCGGTGTTGGTGAAGAGCGAGCCCCACTGCGACTGCAAGACGTTGACCACGTTGAGGTCTTCGCCCGCGGCTTCGATGTTGGCGCCGTCGCCCGAGAGAAAGTGCACATGGGTGTCGCCGCTGTACCAGCCCTGGGCGTTCATGTCAGTCCAGCGGTCCAGCTTCAACTCGAGCTCGCGCTGGCCGGGCTTGATCTCGATCGCGGCGCGCAACGGCTCGTACTCGAACCCACGGGCTATGTCCACCAGCACCCGACCCGTGGGCAGCCAACCCTGGCAGCGGCCGTCGATGTAGGCGTAGGTGGCCTGATCCAGCCGCAGATCGCCGCCGACATCCACGTGCCAGGTGTCGTGCTCGGCGTTCAGGTGGGCGTGATGCCCATGGGGTTGGTAGGGCACGCCCTCGGGCGAGCGGAAGTGGATGCGGCAGGGCACGGGGCGTCCGGTGGCCGCGTCGACGACGCGCGTGTGCACCCAGGCGCGTCCGGTCTCCGACGCGCGCACGCTGAGTCGCTCGGACGGCCTCAACTCGCCCTTCGCGGTCAGCTCGCCAAAGCGCACCCGTCCCAACTCCTCGCCCTCCAGCTCGACGCGCACGGTCGCCGACGGCGTGGCTGCGACTTCGCTGTAGGCGGGGCTGCTGCCGGGATTCTTCGCCTCGCCCCAGCCGGCAGTGTCCGAGGTCAAGAACTCGTCCGGGTCGCGGGGCAGCGGGTGCGCGTGCGTCGCGGTGCCGCGGTCCACGGAGACCTCCACCGCGAACGGCCGCTCGGCGTCTTCCGGCTGCGGCAGCTCCACCACGACCGCGCGGCGGGCGTCGGCGCGCAGCGGATCCTCGTCGACCGTGCCCACGCAGATCCCGCAGAGAACGACGGCGCGATCGGTGGGAAGCACTTCGACCGCCGCGATCTCCACGTCCGGCCGCGGGTTGCGCCAGGGAAAGAGCGAAAACGCGGGCAGCGGCGGCGTGCCGACGTCCGTCAGCACGCGCCCCATGCCGTCGCGCTCGACCACGTCGCGCGGCGCGGCGGGCGGGTCGGCTTGCGGCATGGCCAGGAACGGAGCGCCGACGCGGAACATGTCGGTGGTGTGCGCGGTCACGCCGATCTCGAAGCGCTCGCGAATCGGGATGTCGTGCGACTCGCCATCGGCGAAGTGCACGCGGTAGATGGCAACCGTGTCGCCGGGCAGGTCGCCTTCGGGCAGCCCAGATGACGCCAGTGAGTGCGCGAAGGTGATCGTGAGAGCCGGGCGCCCTATCTCGATGCGCTGCGGCTCGGTGTGGCCCTCGGAGCCGAACAGCGCCACCTGCGAGGCTTCCGCATATCCGATATCGAAGGGCAAGCCGCGCACGTCCCGCCGCCCGAGCCAGCCGAGACCCTCGTCGCCAAGCAGGCTCGCGTCGGCATTGCACAGGGGAGCAATCGTCAGCGCCTCGTAGTCGGACATTGGGAGAACCTCGCGCGGCCGGCCAACGTGCCGCGATGGTGGCGGCCTGGGGCTGAGGCGTCAATGCACGCGGCCGCGATGGACCTCTGGAACGTCTGGGCGGCCACAAGTGCCGCCCCTACACGAACCGCCCTTCGGCGCAGGGGCAGCCCTGGTGGCTGCCCTGCCCGGTGGCCCAGGCTGCGCGCAGCCTGGGAAGCTCTACCGGGTCCAGCCCCACGCTGCACGCAGCGCGGGCCACCGGAAGACGCCTTCTGCCGTCAGCGTTTGAGCGGGTGGTCCTCGCCGAGCATGGCTTGGATCGGCTCCTCGTCGACGTGGCTGGCGTCGGTGCGGATGTAGTGGCAGGCGTAGGCCCGTCGCCAGGCGTCGCTGGTGTTGGGCGCAGACATGTGGAACGTGAGCAGGTGGTGGAAGATCACGCCGCCCGCGCGCACCGGCGCGTGCACGGGTGTGGGCAGATCGAGGCGCTCCGGGATCAGGTGCGTTGTCCCACCTTCCCACACGTGCGGCACGGCGCCCGCCAGGTGTGAGCCGGCGAAGTACTGCATGCAGCCGTTGGCCTCGGTGGCGTCGTCCAGCGCGCACCACACGGTCACGCCCCAGTCGGCCGGGTCGATGCCGAAGTGGGCGTTGTCCTGGTGCGGGGGCTTGGCGCTGCCCTGACGCGGCGGCTTGAGGAACGCCTGATCGGAGTACAGCCGCAGCGGTTCGCCGATGAGCTGGCCCACCATCTCCAGCAACTCCGGCGATTCCGCGTGCCGGAGAAAGACGGCGTCATGCGGCGCCAACTCGTTCAGCTTCCGGGGCAACGCGCCGTCGGCGGGAGCGTCGGGCTCGAGCTGCACCCCCATGCGCTCGGCAACGTCGCCGCCGCTTGGAGACGTGACAGAGTCGATGCGCTCGCGCATCTCGGCCACCTGCTTCGGCGGAACGACATCCTCCACGACTAGGTAGCCATCGGCGCGGAATTGGGCGACTTGGTCCTCGGTCAGTGGCATGGGCTCAACGTCCATGAAGGACGATTGATCCTCACTCTAGCGTTTCCTCGAGGATTTCCGCTGCCTGCGCCTCGCGCCGCTGCCGCAGCGTCTCGCGGAGCCCCGGATTGGCTGTGGCGAGAATCTGCGTGGCCAGGATCCCGGCGTTCACCGCGCCGGCCTTGCCAATGGCGACGGTGGCGACGGGGATGCCGCGCGGCATCTGCACCGTCGACAGCAGCGAGTCGAGGCCGTCCAGCGACCACGCCTGCATGGGCACGCCGATCACGGGCAGCATGGTGTGCGCGGCCACCACGCCGGCCAGGTGCGCCGCGCCGCCGGCGGCGGCGATGATCACGCCCAGACCGCGCGCCTCCGCCGTGCTGGCGTATTCCGCCGTTTCGGCGGGCGTGCGATGGGCCGAAAGCACCCGCGCCTCGTGCGCGATGCCCAGCTCTTCCAGGGTGTCGGCGGCGGACTTCATGGTGCCCCAGTCGGAGGCGCTGCCCATCAAGATGCCGACCTTCGGGTCGGAGGATTGGTTGCTCATAGATTCATCACTCGCCTTGCGCCAGGGAATACGCGCGCTCGCCGTCAAACGTACACAAGTGCTCGGTTTTGGTGAAATCCAGACCCGTCGCGGCGATGCGCCCCAACAGGGCGACGATCTGCCCGTGGTCGACGGCCGCGCCGTCGTCCCCGGTGAACCGGGCGCGCCACTGGTCCACCAGCAGGCCATCGGCCACGTTCTCGGGCCAGACCTGGGCGCCCCGGTTGCTGATCATCCGCAGGGTCAAGCCGGACCCGTTCGTCTCCTGCAGCTGTCGCGCCAGGTCCGCGGGCTCCTTGCCGCTCCAGTCCAGGAAAACATCCGCGCCCACGGTCTGCTTGGCAGGCTTCGTGCTCAGGACCGACGCCGGGTGCACCGGGGTTCGGCCGCCGACCCCGTACACGGCGACTGGCAGCGTCTGAGGCAATTCACCAATGCGGTCGACAACGGCCTGGCCAAACTCCCGCGTGCCAACCTTCGCCTTGCTGTACTCGGGCGTGTGGATGTCGTAGGTGTGGATGCCGTCTTCCAGCGTCCGCAGCCAGGCGTTCTGCACGCGGGCGGCCACTTCAGCCTGGCCGATGTGATCCAGCATCAGCACGGCGGCGTTGAGAAGGCCCGACGGATTGGCCAGGTTTTGGCCGGCGCGGCGGGGCGCGGACCCGTGAATGGCCTCGAACATTGCCGCGCTCTCGCCGATATTGGCGGCCCCGGCGAGGCCCACCGAGCCCGCGATCTGCGCTGCCACGTCGGACAGGATGTCGCCGTAGAGGTTCGGCAGCACCACCACGTCGAACATCTCCGGCGTGTCGGCCAGCTTGGCCGCGCCGATGTCGACGATCCAGTACTCGGATTCGATGTCCGGATACTCCGCCGCTATCTCGTCGAATACGTCATGGAAGAGGCCGTCCGACAGTTTCATGATGTTGTCTTTGGCGAAGGCCGTGACCTTGGACCGTCCGTGATGCCGGGCATATTCAAAGGCGTAGCGGATGATGCGCTCGCTGCCCGGGCGGCTGATGAGCTTCAGCGACTGCATCACGTCGGCGGACTGGCGGTATTCGATTCCGGCGTAGAGGTCCTCTTCGTTCTCCCGGATCAGCACCACGTTCATGTCGGGGTGGTGCTTGGTCTGGACGTAGGGGTGAAACGTGGCGGCGGGGCGCACGTTGGCGAAGAGGCCAAGCGCGACGCGCGTGGTCACATTTAGGCTCTTGAAACCGCCGCCCTGCGGCGTGGTGATTGGTGCCTTGAGGAAGACCCGCGTGCGCCGGATGGACTCCCACGCGGCGTCGTCGATGCCGGTGGTGATGCCGCGCTGGTAGACCCTTTCGCCGATTTCGATGACTTCGGGCTCGATGCGTGCCCCGGCAGTCTCGAGCACGTGCATGACTGCCGGCATGATCTCGGGGCCGATGCCGTCGCCATAGGCCACGGTGATCCGGGTCTTGTCCGTCATTCGGGTCTCCTGCGCAAGGCAACGGCGCCTAGCATATCGCCGCCGTCACAGGGCGTCTCCGGATCGAGCCGAAACTGCCGGGCGGCCGTTCATCGGCGTCGCGGCGTCAGGCTCACGCCCAGCGCAGCGTGGGGTCGCCGGGGGCGAAGCGGACGAATTCGCGAAAGGCCGCCATGAGCTCGCAGACCCGCTCGCGCAGGCGTTCGTCGGTGAGCCGGCCCTGGTCGTCGAACGCGCCCCAGGCCCCGGCCACGAACACCTCGGGGTCGATCATCACGCGCATGCTGTTGTGCAGCGCGATCTCGCGCAGGTGCATCTGCGCTCGCACCGTGCCGAAGCGCCCGCCTGCGCCCATGATGGCCATGGGCTTCCCGTCCAGCGGCGAGTCGGGCGGCCGCGACGCCCAGTCGATGGCGTTCTTGAGCACGCCGGGGATCGAGTAGTTGTACTCCGGCGTCGCGACTACCAGGCCGTCGGCGGCGGCCAGGGCCTGGCGGAATTCCGCGACGGGCGGGGGGATGCCGTCGTCCTCGAGGTCGCGGTTGTAGAGCGGCAGCGGCGCCAGGTCCACGAGTTCAATGCGCGTATCGGCCGGCGCCAGATCCTGGGCTTCGCGCAGGAGCGCCGCGTTGAACGAGCCGCGGCGCAAGCTTCCGGCGATCCCCGCCAGCAGGACCTCATCGGCCATCGTTCGACCTGTTTCTCCGCGCCAAGGCTATGGCAATTGGTGTCCCTCCACCATGATCGAGGCATGACGACAGGCGGCCAAGAGAATCCCCGCGGCCGGGCAGCGCGGCGGTCCCGATCGACGCCGACCTACACCGCCATGACACGCTTGGTGTAGTGGCGTCCGAACGTAGCGTAGGCCTCGCCGCCGCCGATGATCATGGCGCCAATCTCGTCGATCAGGTGCCGCATTTGCTCCTCCATCGTCATGGCCGGGTCCGCCCAGCTGCACAGGAATGGGAGCCCGGACGCGGCGCAGGCGGCGCGAACGGTCGTGCGGGCGGCGTCCATCTCGGGCGGGTAGGGCGGGTCGTGTCGCGAGGCATGGCCGAACGACATGCCCATGTCACCCGGACCCCACTCGGCGAAACCGATCCCGGGCACGGCGGTCGTCTCACGGGCGCGCTGCACGGCGTGGCGGTCTTCGATTTTGAGCCCCAGCATCAGCTCCCCGTGCGGGTTCAGCGGCCACGGATCGGCGACACGGAGATATTCCTCGGCGTCGAGTCCCCAAATCTCAGCCGCGGCGGACTGCCCGCCGGCGCCGCGCGTGCCCTCGCCCAGGCCCGGCCCGACGCCGATGGTCTGAAACGGATAGCGGCAGGCCTCCACGAAGGCGCGCACGGCTGCGGGATCGCGCGCGTGGCACAGCAGCAGACCATGCACGCCCGCGGTGAGGATGTGCCGGATCTGCCAGGCGTTGGCGTGAATCTCGGCCGGGGATGCGCCGTGGGCCGGGAGCGTGCAAATCACCGTGGGCGTGGGATGGCCGCTGCGCGTCGGCCCCGCATCGCGCAGGCCGCGCATGAAGGCGGCCAGCCCCACCACGTCGAGCGGAAAGTGCTCGAATTCAACGGTGAGGTAGTCCGCCCAGGTGCCGGACTGCTCGAGTCCGGCGTCGTAGCTCAACTCGGGCACGCCGTCCATGTAGATCGGCTGGCCGGATTCGAGCAGCTCAATGCAACGGTTGACGCGGGCCATGCGCAGTCCTTCCAACCAAGCGGCCTGTAAGCCGCCATCCTACGCTTCGGCGGCGATGAGCTTGCGGGCGGCCGCCAGCATGACCTGCGCGAGGTCCGCGCAATTGGCACGGTATTCGTCCGTCCCAAAGATGTTTCCCCAGGCGGGATCGAACACATGGTCGCTGACGGTGAGGATGAGCCCGATGTCGACGCCGCGCACGGCGGCCAGCGTCATTACCGCTGAAGTCTCCATCTCGACTCCCAGGTCGCCCTCGGCGGCGTAGCGCACGACCTTGCCGCGAAACTCGCGGTAGGGCGCATCGGTGGTCCAGACCCGGCCCTCGTGAACCGGGCGCGAGCCGTCGCCCGCAGCCTCCAGCAGGGCGTGCGTGGCGGGGCCGGACGCGGCGGCCGCATGCTCCGGCCCGGCGTAGTGAAATGACGTGCCCTCCTCGCGCCGCGCGCCGGTGGGCACGACGT
>DAOUHO010000141.1:0-19203 GCA_034428595.1 Chloroflexota bacterium
TCGAGCACGTTGCCGCTGGGCGGCGTCAACGATTCGCGCAGCGTCGGATAGACGGCAAACAGCGCTTCCAGCGCCTCCCGCACCGTGCCCGCGTCCAAGTCAACGCTCCGCGCCCCGTCCGTGTGGTGCCGCAGCACCTGGGGAATGCGGATGGTGACGGTGGGCATGAGGCGAGGCGAGCGGGTTCGCGGCGAGGCATTTTCCGCGAAGGGGCTCGCCGGTGGCAACGCCGCGCCCCGACTTTCGGCGGTCCAAGCCGGGACCTACGATGGGGTAGCGGAGCTGCCCAGCGAGAAACCCCATGCAACCCAAGGTCATCGATCCCAGCGAAGTCGCCGCGGAGCACGTCTATCCCGACGCCCCGAGCAAGGTCATCAAGCGAAACCTGGTGACCCATCGGGACGACGCGCCGAACTTTGGCATGCGCCTCTTCGAGGTCGAGGCCGGCGGCGCGACGGATCATCACCAGCATCCCTGGGAGCACGAGGTGTTCATCGTCAGCGGCAGCGGCCACCTGCTCACCAACGACGGGCTCAAGCCCTTCGCGCAGGGTCAGGCCGTCTTCGTGCCGCCCATGGCCATGCACCAATTCCAGAACACCGGCGCCGCGCCGCTGCAGTTCATCTGCATGATCCCCAACAGCGGGGATTGTCAGTAGAGCGCACGGGCAGAGGCGCCCCCGAGGGAATTCGAATCCCTGTCGCCACCTTGAAAGGGTGGTGTCCTAGGCCTCTAGACGACGGGGGCCGTGGCGCGGGCGAATCACTCTAGCACCGAGGTCGGCCCGGCCAGCCGTGAATCGGTGCGGGACGACGCTTGCGCCGGTTCTCGTAGGGGCGGGCCTCGTGCCCGCCCGCGACCGGCGCCGCCAG
Organism: Chloroflexota bacterium; assembly: GCA_034428595.1. GTDB lineage: Bacteria > Chloroflexota > UBA11872 > UBA11872 > UBA11872 > JAJECS01. The sequence continues at coordinate 873 of DAOUHO010000141.1, forward strand.
CAGTGACCTGTCATTCTGGCGGAGCGCCGCTGCCTGAAGCATCGCAAATGCCCCCGCCCCTCCCCAACGCTCGGGGCGCTGTGACCCTCGCGCGGCGCGCCCCGCCTGGAGCGCCCGCGAAGGAGCTTGAGTTTCGGATCGTGTGCGGTGACCTCCTCTCCCTTGATTGAACCTTTGCGTAACCCCGCCGTCATTCCCGCGAAGGCGAGAATCCAACGGCCGCTGAACCTGTTCACCTACGCGCAGGGGCGACGCATGCGTCGCCCCTACCTGCTTACGCAAACGTCGCTCGATGGGAGAGGATTGAGGTGAGGGTGACGGGTTTCGAAAGCGAGAGTCGCCGCGATTGGCCACTTCGCGGCTCGTGATGCCACTCGGTCAGGGCGCCCACCAGGCGCGCCTCTACAGGATCCCGCCACTGCCTAGTTGCAGCGCGCCATGAAAGATCCGCTGCGCGACGGCGCGAATGACCGGGCGCGCGTACTGCGCTCGCGGCTCGAAGCCGTCGCCGACCCGGTCCGCGCGGCCGGCGAGGCCAAGTACCTCAAGCTGGAGCGGCGGCGGGCGATCGGCACGTCGATGCCGGGCGCCGAGCGCGCCGTGACGGGCTTTGTCAAGGACTTCGGACTGCCCTCGGATCTCGAACTGTTCTCCCGGCTCTTCGACGCGTCGCTAGAGGAGGCCTGGTGCGCCATCTGGATGCTGGCGGCCCAGCCGGCATTCAGCGCCGACACCTGGCGGCTCGCCGAGGCCTGGAGCGGCGCCCCGGACACCTGGGCGCTGGCCGACCCGATCTCGCTGCTGCTCGTGGCGGGCCACCTCGAAGCCGGCGTCATCGCCGAGGACGTACTGCGCGCCTGGGCCGCGCGCGAGTCGCCGTTTTGGTACCGGCGCATTGCCCTCGTGGCGACGGTGTCGCTCAACGACGGCCTGCACGGACCGACCCAGCGACGCTTGCGGCGGATCGGGCGCGTGCCGCCCATTGGCGAGTCGCCGCGACCGCGGCTGACGCTCGACCTGCTGGAAGCCAGCATCCACGACCGACGGCACTTTATCCGCCTGGGCATCGGCTGGGCGCTGCGGCCGTTGTCCGCGGTGGATCCCGACGGCGTGGCGGCGTTCGTCCAGCGCCACCGCGCCCAAATCACCAAGGCCATGCTGCGCAAGGCGCGCCTGGACGACGACGGGAGGCGGGCATCGTGATCTCGCTCGTCCTCGACACCGACATCGGCGACGATGTGGACGACGCATTCGCCCTGGCGTTTGCCGCGCGGCACCCGCGCATTCGCCTGTGCGCGGTAACGACCGTGCTCGGCGACACGCGCTGGCGAGCGGCGCTGACGCTGCGGTTGCTGGACGAGCTGGGCGTTGATGATATTCCCGTAGCGGCGGGCGAGCCGGACGCCGGCATCGAGGGCATCCCCCTTTCCGGCGACGTGGTGCTGCCCCAGGGCCGCGATGATCCCCGCTGCGATCCCCGGTCGGCCATCGACCTCATGGCCGACGTGATCGCCACCGCGCCCGAGCCCGTGTGGCTGGCAACCATCGGTCCGGCCACCAACGCCGCCGTCCTGCTGGCCGAGCGCCCCGAGGCGCTCGGCCGCCTGGCCGGAATCGTGATGATGGGCGGCCGAGACGATCCGGCGAACCCGCGCGAGCACAACTTCGGCGTCGATCCCGCCGCCGCGGCCGTCGTGTGCAACGGCGGCCGGCGCGTACGCGTGGGCGACTACCTCGTCACGTCCCAAGCGCAGCTCCGGCGGGAGGACCTCGCCCGCGTGCGGCGCGCCCCAGGCATTGGCGCCTCGCTGGGCCTGATGCTCGAGACCTACCTGGACCGGCGCAACCGCGATTGGACCAGCATGTACGACCCCGCGGCGCTCACCCTGGCCCTCGGCGAGGCCTTTCTGCGCCTCGATCCGACGCCCCGACGCGCCGAAGTTGTAGCGGGTCAGGTTCGGTTCGAACCGGCGAGCGGGGAGTCGGCATTGCGCCTCGCCGCGTCAATTGACGCCGCGGCCTTTCGCCACGAGCTGCTCGACGTCATCGGCCGCGGCGAATGAGCCTGCCGTCCAGCCCCGGTTTGGCGCTCGACAGCCCGCAATTCCGGCTCATCGAATCGGCGCGCGCGGTGCTGGCGACCGATTCCAGGGTCGTCGCGGCGTGGATTGGTGGCAGCATCGCCGCGGGAACGGCGGACCGCTGGTCGGACGTGGACTTGCGGCTGGCCGTCGCCGAGTCCGATCTCCCCGCCGTCATCGCCGCAATTCCGGAAACGCTGGCAGCAATCCATCCGGTACTGGGGTGGTACAGCCGGCTCGTTCGCGGCGACCACCTTGTCGTCGTCACCTTTGAGGGGCCGCTGCGCGCGGACCTTGAGATCACGACGTCGGCGACTCTGCGCGGCCCGCGGCACGAGGCGGTGGCGCCCCTGATCGACCCGGACGGGCAGGTTGCGCGGTTTGCCGGCGCTCCCTTCACGCCGTCCTCACTCACCCCGGCGGAGTTGATCGAGCGCGAGGCGGCGCGAGTTCCAGCTGAGTTGGGACGGCTGCAGCGGGCCATCGAGGACCGCTCGATTCTTGCCGCAACGCAGGCCCAGGCCACGCTGCTGGAGTCCGCCCAGCGCCTGCTCCTCCTCCTTCGCGACCCGCGCGCCGCGGGCCTCGCGGGACCCAAACACGCCGCGGAAGCGTTGACGGCAGCGGACGTCGCGCCCGTACTGGCCCCGCTGCGAGCCTGGAGCGCCGCCTGGCCCGATCCGGCGGCCGATTCCATCGACCCGACCCTCGATGTGCTGCGTCCGCTCGCGGCGGAAGTGCAGCAGCGCCACGGAACAACGGTGCCGCTGCATCCAACGCCGCTCGATCCGGACAGCAGCTCGCCTGGCTTGGGTAACTTCATCCGCCGCGACACGCCGACGGCGAACGGGGCGATTGAAGCCGCCCACAACCTGCTGGTGCACGCCATGGTCGGCGCGAACTACTACAACCGCGAGCTCTACACGGGACTGCACTGGGGCTATGCCATGGCGGCGCAACTCGCCGCCGACCTTGCCCGTGTGCGCCCACAAACGCCGGACCTGGCAACCCGGCTCGCGCCCGCCGACGTGGCTGCCTTCGCGTCTGCCCTGCGGCCGCTGCGGCACGGGGGCGTCGAGGCCGTCCGCCTCGTCGCGGCCAACGTGGCGGCGTTGTATTCGCGCCACCTCGAGTACGCCTGCACTTCACTGGGACTCACCTACCAGCAGCGGCTCGACCGCGAGGTCAACGCGTATCTATTTCGCGAAGGCGTGTTCGCCTACGACGCGAACGCCGCCAACCCTGCACCGTGAACCCGGCTGCTCATTCCAGGCGCCCGGGCGCGCCGCGTGCTCGCCGCCGCACCCACCCCAGCGCGACACACGCCCCGACCGCCGTCGTGCCTGCGAGCACGTTGAACAGGATGTCTCGCGGGTCGAAGACCCGGCTCGGCAGAACCGCCTGCACACCTTCGTCGAGCAGGCCCAGCGACCCGGTCGCCAGGACGGCGACCAGCGGCGGCAGCGGGACGTGACGACCTTGGCGCGCGCGCTCGGCGAGCGCTTCGTAGACGAAGACGCCCACCACGCCATACTCCATCAGGTGCGTGCGCTCCTCCTGAACAGCCATCAGCCGCACGACCATCAACAGGTAGGCGGCCGCGATGCCCAGCGCGACGGCGATCTCTACCCCGCCCGGCCGCACTTGCAGCCCTTGCGTGACGATGGTCATCCCTACGAGCACTAGGCCGCAGGCGACGGCGGCCGGGAGCCACCCGCGCTCGCGCAGGACCTGGGCCAGCATCGGCGCCAGGCCCAGGGTGGCGTAAATCGCCGCGAGGACGGCCAGCGTCCAGAGCCAAAGGCGCCGCTCCCGCTTCGAGGTGAAGAAGCCCATGTCCGGCACTGTAGCGGGAGCGCCCCCTGATTCCCGCGCCGTCGGCCGCGCTGCCCGTCCCTTCTCTCGCCTGTAGCCGCCTGCCCCGCCGGCCACCGGACAGCCTCGCCATCGCCGCCCCCGCCATTTCGCGCCCCGCCGTCGTCGGTCGTTTCTCGCCCCGTCTGTCATGGCGAGCCGCGGGTGAGGAATCTCGGCGGCTCCGCCACGGCCGCTCAGGCAAAAGAGGCCGCTAAATTCCCGTCGCAGGCCTGATACTCTTCACTCAGCGAGGTAGTCCAACTGCTGCTGATGTCCCGCGAGAGTTCCCGAACGGTGGTGATGGTGAAGGCCGTGGCAATGCGCCGCGGCCGATTGATGTTGGGGAGAACGCTTTAGTCCGGAAACCAACCTAAAGTCGATCTGTACGGCCTCCCCAACGGGAGGCTGTTTTCTTTTCTCCCCCTCTCACCCAGGAGCACTCCCATGACTGACGACTGCTACATCACCACGTCGATTTACTACGTCAACGACGAGCCGCATATCGGACACGCGCACACAACTGTCCTTGCGGACGTTTTGGCCAGATACCGTCGGCTGCAAGGCAAGAAGGTCTTCTTCTTGGTCGGCACGGACGAGCACGGCCAGAAGGTTCGAGACGCCGCCCAAAGGAACGGCGTTGACCCGCGGACACAGGCCGACCGCATGGTCGTGCGATTCCAGCAGGCGTGGAAGAGCCTGAACATCTCGCATGACGACTTCATCCGCACCACGGAGCCGCGACACATTCGCCTCGTGGAGTCCGTGCTTCAAGGTCTATGGGACCAAGGCGACATCTACTTCGGCGAGTACGAGGGCTGGTACTGCGTGCCTGACGAGCGGTTCTGGACCGAGAAGGACCTCATCGATGGCAAGTGCCCCGATTGCTTGCGATCCACCGAGCGACTCGTCGAGAACAACTATTTCTTCCGCATGGGGAATCACCAAGACTGGTTGAGAGGCTATCTCGACGACCATCCAGGGTTCATCCAGCCGGCCTCCCGTCGCAACGAGGTCCTTGGATTCCTCAGGCGGCCCTTAGGAGATCTCTGCATATCGAGGCCGGTCGAACGCCTGGGCTGGGGTATCAGGCTTCCATTTGACAGGGATTACGTCACCTACGTCTGGTTCGACGCCCTGATCAACTACCTGACGGCGGCAGGCTTCCAGTCGGACGACGAGGCGTTCGCCAGGCGGTGGCCCACCGCCACTCATCTGATCGGCAAGGACATCATCATCACCCACGCCGTCTATTGGTCAACGATGCTCCGGGCGATCGGCCTGCCTCCGCCGCGGGCCATCTTCGCTCACGGCTGGTGGAACGTAGGCGGAGCGAAGATGTCGAAGTCCATCGGCAACGTCGTCAAGCCATTGGACCTCGCGGACACACTTGGGTCGGACGCCTTTCGGTATTTCCTGGCGCGCGACATGGCGATGGGGCGCGATGCTAATTTCAGCGAAGAGCTTTTCCGCAGGCGCTATGTAGGCACGCTGGCCAATGGCCTGGGCAACCTCGCCCACCGGCTCACGAGCATGATCGTCCGCTACTGCGACGGGACAGTGCCTGAAGTCGGGCTCGGCGGCGACACGGAAACTGAGCTCCGCGACCGCTGCACGCGGCTCGTGGACCAAGTGTTCGAGAACGTCGATGCGCTGTCCTTCGACCAGGCACTGCGAGAGGTCGAGGCCGTGATTCGGGACCTGAACCAGTACGTTGAACGGAACGCGCCGTGGACCCTCTTCAAGAAGGGCGATTTTCAGGCTGTCAGACGAGTCGTATACACGGCCTCCGAGGCGCTGCGCTTGGTTTCGGTGCTCATCCATCCGGTCATGCCGGGGAAGACGCGGGAGCTATGGCAGGGTCTGGGATGGGTGCCGTATGACGACCTCGCGGACGGCCTGCAATGGGGCGGTCTCCGTCCGGGATCGGTGGCAACGCTTGGGCCACCGCTCTTCCCGAGGAGCGAGTAGTGTCAGGCCTGGATTGCGATCGGACATTCGCGGTCGCCGAGGACACTCTGAGCCGCCACGCCGTACTCGAACAAGGTGCGTGCGCTCCTAATGCCCGGCCGGCCAGGGAAAAGCGGGCGTCTCCGCGGGGTCATCGAGGACGTTGGCGTCGGTCCTCCTGCGCCGCCGTCGGGTCAGGCACAATGAGCGCCGCCGACTCTTATCCGAAGGCTGGCCCGTGAAGATCTCGCAGCGTGTTCAAGACTTGGCCGAATCGGGAACCATTGCCGTCAGCAACAAGGTCGCGGCCATGCGCGCCCAGGGCATCGATGTCGTGAGCCTGGGCGCCGGAGAGCCCGACTTCGACACGCCCGACCACATCAAGGCGGCCGCGGCGGAGGCCTTGGGCGGCGGCGAAACCAAATACGCCAAGCCGGCCTCGGGCGTGCCCGAGCTCAAGCACGCCGTCGTCGCCAAGCTGCAGCGCGAGAACGGCCTCACCTACTCCACCGACCAGGTGGTCGCCAGCGTCGGCGGCAAGGAGGCCCTGTACCTGGCCTTCGCCACCCTGCTCGACCCGGGCGACGAGGTCATCATCCCCGCGCCCTACTGGGTGTCCTACCCCGAGCAGGTCAAGCTCGCCGGCGGCGTGCCGGTTTTCGTCAACGCCGGCGCGGACGCGGGATTCCGAATCACTCCTGACCAGCTGCGCGACGCGCTCACGCCGCGCACGCGGGTGCTCGTATTCAACTCGCCCAGCAATCCCACCGGCGCCGCCTACTCGCCCGAGGAAACCGACGCGCTGGCGGAGGTGCTGGCGGATACCGACGTCGTCACCTTCAGCGACGAGATGTACGACCGCTTGCTGTTTGGTGGCCGCAAGTTCAAGAGCTTCGCCGCCACGTCGGCGCATGCCTACGACCACACCATCACGTTCAATGCGGGCTCGAAGTCCTACTCAATGACCGGCTGGCGCATCGGCTACGCCGCCGGACCGGTCGACGTCATCAAGGGCATGGCCAAGCTCCAGTCGCAAACGACGAGCGGGGCGGCCACCTTCACCATGCACGCGCTGGCCGCCGCCCTGAACGGCGACCAATCCTGCGTGGAAGAGATGCGCGTGGAGTTTGAGCGCCGCGGCAAATTCCTCAGCGACCGCTTGAACGCCCTGGACGGCGTGGTCTGCCCCGAGCCGGGCGGTGCCTTTTACGCCTTCCCCGATGTCTCCGGCACGTTCGCGGCCAAGGGCGTGACCGGCTCGACCGAGTGGGCCGGCCGCCTGCTGGAAGACGCCCACGTCGGCGTGGTGCCGGGCAGTGACTTCGGCGCCGACGACTGCGTGCGCCTCAGCTTCGCCACCAGCATGGCGGCCCTGGAGACCGCGCTGGACCGGATCGAAGGGTTCCTGGCCTAGCGGAGGCCGAGTTTCGGCGCGGCGGTATCAAGTGGCCACAAGGCCCGTTCGTGGTGAGCCTGTCGAACCATGAACGGATCTTGGACCACTGCGCCGAGCCTCTTGAAACCGGCGCCGGCAGCGTCCGTACCGCCGGCGCTCTGCTGCCGGTCTAGCTATCCGTCCCCGCGGTCCCTCGCGCCAGCCCGTCGAGGTCGTCTCGATCCAGCCCCAGGCTGGCGCCCGTGTCCAGGATCGCCGTCCACGTCGCCTCCGCCACCGGCAGACCGGCCGTGCTGAGCTCCTCCCGCGAGCGCCGCTCGGTGTCGCCGGGAATCAGCACCTCGTCGAATCCGGCGGCCGGGCGCGTATTGCGCATGCGGTCGAACGTGTCGCGGGAGGCCGCGTCGTAGCCGTCGCCCCGGTCGAAGGCGTTGGTGTCGATGGCCATGGCGAACGTGCCGATGCGCACGTTGATCTCCGGGTTGATGGCCCCGGTGAGATTGGCGGCCAGAATCTCCGTCATCAGCGAAAGGCCATAGCCCTTGTGCCCCGCCATGTGCAGCAGCACGCCGCCGTCGTAGAGGTCGCCGGGATTCGTTGACGGCTGACCGTCGCAGTCCAGGATCTGGCCGGGCGGCAGCTGGGTGCCCTTGGCCAGCGCCACGCGCACCTTGCCCTCGGCGGTGGCCGTGGTGGCGAAGTCGACGATCAGCGGATCGGCGCCGGCCGCCGGCGCGCCAAAGGCCATCGGATTCGTGCTCAGCCGCCCCTCGGCGCCGCCAAACGGCGCCGCCCGCATCGTCCCCGGCCCGCCCGCGGCCATGAAGTAGACCACGCCCAGGTCGGCTGCCAGCTCGGCCCACTCGCCGAGGCGCCCGATGTGGTTGCAATGGAAGATGCCGCCGATGGCCACGCGCGAGGTCTTGGCTTTCGCCGCCAGGCGTAGCGTCAGGTCCTCCGCCGCCAGGTGGCCGAACCCAAACTGCGCGTCCAGCAAGACCGTGGTGTCGGACTCGGACACGACCACCGGGCCCACCGCGGGGATGAACGCGCCCTGGCGGATGCGGTCGATGTAGTCGGGAATGCGGATCACGCCGTGGGAGGGGTGCCCCGACAGATCGGCGCGCACGAGCCAGGTCGCGATCTTGGCGGACGCCTCCGCGGGCGTCCCCGCGGCTTCCAGAATCCGCGCCGTGGCGGCAGTCAGGGGTTCGGCGGAAAACGTCGGCATGCGGAGAGATCCTTAGCGGTGCGATGCCGCGCATGGTACGCAGTGCTTGGTTTACGCGCCCAGTCTTCCTCAAGATTCCCCGCCATGTGTCCGCAGACATATGTGCGCCATCACTATTATGTAGCTTCATAAACCGTAATGGGCATCATTTTTACAGATCGGTGGTCCGTGTGGTATCATGCAGAAGGCTGGTTGTGTGCCCCGGGTGCCGCCAAGGTGTCCGGGGCCGTTTTGCGTGTCGTCTTTTTGGTCCTCGCGAGCCACCTAATCAAGAGGCCTCATACAGAAAGGAATTTGCTTTGAACTAGGTTGCATGTCTGTTCGGCGCTCTGAAGCCTGCGAACGCCCCAGGGCGCATCCCATCCGTAGGCGACCGCATCCCAATCGAGGGACCGCGGTCATTTTTCGTTTCTTGCCTTCACCCGCCACTCGGCGGGTGAAGGCTCACCGAGAGGAGATCTCTATGGTCGCTTTCGATATTCCGCAGTCCCAGCCCATTGCTCACGCGGATTTGCCCGTCTCTCCAGGCTGCTACGTCCTCGTTGCAGACTCCGAAACCATGCGGGAGCTTGGTCTCTCAGCCGATTCTGGTCTTGACGTGCTTTATATAGGGAAAGCGGAAGACAGCATCCACGGGAGAGTGATCAAGACCCATCTGATCAAGAACCGCACTGGAAGCTCCACGCTCCGGCGCTCAATCGGAGCGCTGCTGCGTGAGAAGTTGGAGCTGGAACCGCAGCCTCGATCCCAGAATCCAGACGATTCCAAGCGGTTCACCAACTACAAGTTCGATGACGAAGGCGAGCAGTGGCTCAGCGATTGGATCACCGTGAACATCCGTGTTGGCGGCGTCGCGTCTTCTGATCCCGCTACGACCGAGGCGGACTTGATTCACGGGCTCCGCCCCCCGCTGAACCTCACGAAGCTGGGCGCGTGGGCGAATCCTGACAAGGAAATGATCAAGCGCAAGCGGAAGCAGTGCGCGGATCTCGCCCGCCAAGCCGCGTTGGGCGGCTGAGCACTCGGGCAGCAGGCCCTAGCAACGACTGCGGCAGTCCCCATCGGTCCCCGGCGCCGCGCGACTGTCGCGTGGCGCCGGGCTACCTGAGCCGCCGCCCGCGCCCGACCGCGGCCGGCGGCTTTCTAACTGCGAGGTCTTGTCAAGATCGCGCATATCGCGCACGGGTAGACTGGTTGTCTGGCCAGAAAGCCTCAGTCGATAGGAACGTCTTTCGATGACTCTTGTCCTGCGCCACACGCGCCTTGGCGCCCTGCTGTTCGCGATGCTCCTTGCCGGCATCGCCGTCGTCGCGCCCACCTTCGCCGACTCGCACGCCGGCCTCTCCGCCGTCGTGGTGCGGAGCGACTTCGCTGAACCCGACGCCCACCTCGCCCACAACATCCCCGATCTGCGCGTGACCGTTGGGGACGAGGACGTCGACTGCAGCTTCCTCTCGCACTACGAGTCCACCGGCGGGATCATCCGCTGGGGCTTCGCCACCTCCGAAGTCGTCGAAGAGTCTGCCGGCAGCCTGACGCAGTACTACCAGCGCGGCGTCGTGGACTGCCAGGAGCGGGGCGGCGCATGGCGCTTGGAACGGCGCCTAGTGTGGGATTACCTCGGCGGCGGCGTGGGCGACGCGCCCGATCTCGGCGTCGAGCCCAACCTGGTGAGTGACCAGCCCGGGCGTCCGATGGGGCCGTGGGGGCATCGCGTGTCCAACTTCGCTATTGACGGCACCCCCACCGGCTTCCTGGACTTCTACCTCGAATATGGCGGCCTCCAGGCGTTCGGCCTCCCCAAGTCCGACGCCCGCGTCGACGACGCGCCGGGCGCCATGCTCGGCATCGAAGGCGCCCAACCCGGCATCGTCCGGCAGTACTTCCAAGCTGCGGTATTCGAATATCGGCCGGGCAGGAACCAGCCGGTGCAGCTGCGCCTCCTGGGCGACGCCGTGCGCGACCTGCTCTACCCGCTTGAGACCCACCAGTCCTTCCAGAGCTTCCGCTCCGCCGAGCCGCTGACCGCTGACGAGACCTTCGCGCCCGAGGGAACCTCGACTCGCGGCGAGCTGGTTGCGCGTTACCACTCCGCTCGCGACGTGCTGCTGGTGCTCTACCACGCGACCGACGGACCCAACTGGCTGCGCAATGACAACTGGCTGAGCGACGCGCCCCTCGGTGAGTGGTACGGCGTGACGACCGACGGCGGCCGCGTCGTCGAGCTGGACCTCTCGCAGAACCAGTTGAGCGGCGAGCTCCCGCACCAGATTGGTCAGCTCGCCGACCTCGAGGAATTGGAACTCTTTGGCAACCAGCTGCAAGGCGAGATACCGGCCTCAATCGGCGATCTCGACAACGTGACCCGTCTCTCCCTCTGGGCCAACCAGTTTCGCGGGTCCATCCCCGCCGAATTGGGCGACATGGCCAGCCTGGAGTGGGTGGCCCTCGGGATCAACCAGTTGACGGGCCCGATTCCGCGCGAGCTGGGCAACCTCGCCAACGCGACCCACATTGACTTCACCTTGAACCAGCTGACCGGCGAGATCCCGCCCGAGATTGGCAACCTCACCAACCTGGTCTGGCTCGCGTTCTGGAGCAATGAGCTGACCGGCCCGATTCCGCCCGAGTTGGGCAACCTGACCAATCTGGAACTGCTGGACCTCGACCGCAATCGTCTCAGCGGCCCGATGCCGCCCGAGCTGGGCGACCTCGTCAATCTGGAGCGGCTGTGGCTGCACAACAACCGGTTGTCTGGCGAGATTCCGGCCGAGTTGGGCAACCTTGTCAGGCTGACAGTTCTGGACCTGCACAACAACGACCTGACCGGCCAGATTCCGATCGAGTTGGGCAATCTCACCAGCCTGCGAAGGCTGGGGCTCGAGGGGAATCAGTTCACCGGCTGCGTCCCCGCCGCGCTGCTGACGGTCCCGCAAGGCGACGCGGACGAACTCGGTCTCCCAGTTTGCGAGCCCGAGGAGTCGGACGACCCAGAGGATTCGGCGGAAGCATAGGCCGTTCTCGGGTAGGGGCGGGATTCAAACCCGCCCCGTCCACGCGGGCCCGTCCGCGTAGGGGCGCCCCTTGCGGGCGCCCGGTCCGCCTCCGGAAACCGGTGGCCCGCGCTGCGCGCAGGGTGGGACTGGACCCATTCGCAGTCAGCCCGGACCCGTTCGTGGTGAGCCGGTCGAACCATGAACGGGCGTTCGCCAATTGCTGTCATTCCCGCGGCGAGCGGAAATCTAGCCACCGCTGAACCTATGAACCGAAGAGCAGAGCCTGCCCTGTACTAGATACGAGGGGCGGTTCGCGAACGGCCCCTACCGCCCGCCGATAGTTGCCGCTATCCCGCCCCGCCGGCGATGGCGTTGACCTCGTCGGCCGACACCCCAACCTTTTCGGCACTCTCGAGGTAGAGGTCCCAGGTCGAGTCGGGGATGTCCAGCGGCTGCCCGGCCAGGGCGCGACCCGAGGCGCGCTCGAAGTCGCCCGGCACCTGCACCTCGGTGAATCCCGGCGCGGGGCGCGTGTCGCGCAGGCGCTCCAGGTTGGCGCGAATGCCGCGCCGCACGTCCTCTGCGTCGCCGAACGCCGCGGGATTGATCGCCAGCGCGAAGCCGCCGGCGGGAGTGTCGCCGCCCTCCACCGCGGAGCCCACCAGGTTGGCGCCCAGGAGCGACACCATCAGGCCAACGGCATAGCCCTTGTGGCCGCCAAACGGCACCATCATTCCACCCTCGTAGAGCGACGCGGCGTCGTTGGTTGGGAGTCCGTCCTTGTCCAATAGCCAGCCGTCCGGTACTGGCAGGCCTTTGTCCCGGTAGACCCGCACCTTGCCCTCGGCGGACGCCGTGGTCGCCATGTCGATCAGCATGCCGTCGTCCTCCGCCGCCGCCGCGCCGAAGGTGAACGGCAGCGTGCCCACCCGCCGCTCCGCCCCTCCGAACGGGGCCGCGATGTCGGCCGCCCCGCCGGCCCAACCCATGCAGAGAAACGAGATCACGCCCAGCTCGTTCCCAAGCTCACCCCACTCGCCCAGGCGGCCGATGTGGGTCACGTTGGTCATGCCGCCAATGGCGACCGCGGATTCCTTGGCCTTGGCCGCTACCACGCGCGTGAGAAGCTCGGCCGCGAAGTGCCCAAATCCCAGATTGCCCTCGATGAGGACCGTGGTCGCGGTCTCCGACACGATGGTCGGGCGCTCGGCGGGCTTCATCTTGCCCTCGAGAATCAGCCCCACGTATTCGGGAATGCGCTGGAACCCGTGCGAGGGATGCCCCGCCAGGTTCGAGTTGGCCAGCCAGCGAGCCAGCTGGTCGGCAATGTCGTCCGGCGCTCCGGCGGCCGCGAGGACGCGCCTGGAAGCCTCGGTAAGTCCCTCGACAGGAAAGCTGGGCATGAAAGCGGACCCTCTCGCACCGCCGTGCGTGAGCATGGTACGCGCCCGGCCGGGCATCGGCGCATAATGGCGGGCTTGCCGGCTCAGCGGGACTCGCGGCTATGACTTTCGGCCCTTCACCCACGACCTTTCGGACCACCCCCACGCTCATCTTCGGACGTGGGGCGATCCGCGAACTGCCCGATCAGCTGCGCCGCACCGGCGCCGGCCGCGTCTTGATCGTCACCGATCCCGGCGTTGCGGCCTGCGGCGTTCTGGACCAGGTCGAGGAGCTGCTGAGCGAGGCTGGAATCTCCCACGGCGCCTACACCGGCGTGATCCCGGAACCCCCCAGCCCGAGCGTGGACGCCTGCGCCGAGGCCATAGAGGCCGACGGCGCCGACGTGGTCGTGGGGCTCGGCGGCGGCAGCGCCATGGATACCTCGCAGATCGCCGCCTGCCTGGTGACTAACGGCGGCACGACCGAGGACTGGCTGGGCGTCGAGATCCTCGAGAAACCCGGCATCCCCACCATCAGCGTGCCGACGACCGCCGGCACCGCGTCCGAGCTGACGGGCAATGCGGTCATCGTGCTGGCAGACCAGTCCAACAAGATGGCCGTGGTGAGCCCATATATCTACCCGCAGGCGGCGATCGTCGACCCCGCGCTCACGGACTCGGTGCCCCCGGACATCACCGCCGCCACCGGCATGGACGCCTTCTGTCACGCCACCGAGTCGTTCATCTCGGTCAAAGCCACGCCCCACACCCGCCTTTACGCCGTTGAATCCATGCGGCGCATCGTGGAGTATCTGCCGCGGGCGGTGGCCAACGGCGGCGACACGGAGGCGCGCGACGAGCTGGCCTATGCCTGCGTCATGGCCGGCTACACGTTGGCCAACGCGGGAACAATCATCGTCCACGCCATGGCCCACGCCATCGGCGCCTGGGCCAAGATCCCCCACGGCGTGGCCAACACCCTCTGCCTGCTGCCGGTGATGGGGTTCTGCGCCGAGCGGGTGCCGGCGCTCGTGGGCGGCATGGCCGAGCCGCTGGGCGCGCCGAACGGCGCCGGCGACGCGGACCGCGCCCAGGCGACGCTGGACGCCATGCGGGGGCTGATCGACGCCGTTGGCCTGTCCACGCGGCTCGGCGAGGCCGGCGTGCAGCGCGACTGGCTGCCAGAGGTGGCCAGAGTCACCCACGGCACCCGCCGCCTCATGGACCAAAGCCCCGCCCAACCCACCGAATCCGAGTTGCTGGCCATGCTCGAGGCGGCGTACTAGGCGGGGATGCCATGAGTAGTCGGACTGAGATGCAAGACATCATTGGTCTCCTTTCCGACCGCTCCCACGCAGAAGACTTGCGCACATTCCCGACGAATCCCGATGCCGCTGGGAAGCCAGGTCTCTATTCGTTTTGGGCCGATGCAGCGGCGCGAGAACTGATGGGTCAAGTGCTGGGGCTTCCGATGCCGGAACTGATCTATGTAGGCCAGGCCGGCGCCACGCAAGGCAGGAGGAAGTCAACAAGAGTCCTTGGTGACCGGATCAAAGAGAATCACATCAGGGCGGTTGCGCGGTCGTCGACATTCGCGTTGACAATCTCGGCGATTCTCGTAGAGCCGTTGAATCTGCGTGTGGAGAAGCCTAAGAAGCTAGCGTCAGATGATCGTCGCAAAGTCTCCGAGTGGATTAAGGACCATCTACAGGTCGCGATCGCACCCTTCGAAGATCGTGACTCACTCCGCCCAATCGAGAAGATGGTGGTCAAGCAGCTTGATCCGCCTCTAAACCTGGACGGGACACACCTAAGACCCGCTCGGAGGCGATTGAAGGACCTGCGAAGCAGAATAAGCTAGGTGGTCGGCACAAAAGGAGACGCCGATACTTGCGTTGAGCACTCTGGGCGCATGTGGACACGGTGCCCGGTCGGACCAAGATCCTCCACAACCCACCGAGGCCGAGCTGCTGGCCATGCTCGAGGCGGCGTACTAGGAGCTACGACTCAGCGAACAAGGCCATGATCTCGACGTTCGGGACTAGTTGGCTATCGCGCTCTACAAGCAGCCCGTGCTCGACCAGCGTGCGGAGGTCGCGTTGCGTAGTCCGTACTCCCACGCGGCGATAAACGCTGCCAATGATGTTGAGCGAATCCAAGTTCTCGTGGGGCGCCCTCGCGAGCTGCGCGCTCGTGAGGCGCCTGATGAGGTCCAGCATTCGCGCCCGCCGTCGATCCCCGAGTCCGGGCACCTCTTCGAGCGTCTGGCGGGCGTACTCGTGGAAGGCGATGACTCGAATCATGGCCATCAACTCGCGCCGCACCTGCTCAAGCTCGCTTGCCAGCCCCTCGATCGCGAAGAGCACGAAATCCGTGAGGTCGCCGTCTGACCTGAAACGTGCCGCCGTAAGCGCGTCCACGTATGCTTCGCGGTTCTGGTAGTAGAAATTCGCCAGCGAGTAGAATCCAAAGGCGTTTATGCCCGCGCGAAAGAGCATGAAGCTCTCAACGCCGCGTGATGCCCGTCCGTTGCCGTCGCCGAACGGGTGGATGCTCACGACGTAGAAGTGTGCGATGGCCGCGCGCACAATCGGGTCCCAGGCGGCTGCTTCGCCTTGGTCGCACCAGCGCACGAAGTCAGTCATGAGTTGGCGGACCTCGTCGCCGCTGGCCGGCGGACGGTAGTCGCCGGCGCTTACAGCGTGGTCCCGGAATTGGCCTGGCTCGTTACCTGGGTAGGACACGCCCTCCGTCGTAAGCCGATGGATTTCCCGAATGAGCGGTTCGTCAAGCCGCCGCTGAGGGTTCTCTCCCAGTTCACGCCGTACGAATTCGAGCACCGCCTGGGCGTTGCGAGCTTCACGCTCGTCGCGTGACCGATCAGCAGGCAAGACCTTGACATCGGCCGGTGCGTCCAGCACCTCTAGCGCCTCGGTCTCGGAGATCCGCGTCCCCTCGATGGCCGCCGTGCCACGAACGGCACGCGCGATGTTGAGCGCATTGAGGCGTCGTCGCACGCCAACCGTCACCGGGATGCCGCGAATCGTCTCGGCAATCGCGCGCGACCGCTCCACCGCCCGAACGAGCCGCGGCTCATCGACGCGAATTCGGACATCGAAATGAACGTTCCAGCTCGGCATGCTGCTCACCGGGCGACAAGGGCTGCGACAATGACGCAGTGGCTGTCGCGTCGTTCGAACCTGTTATTAGCCAGTTTTTCACGCGACAGTGTCGCCGTCAATGTCGCGGATTTCAGGCTATACGCATGTGCTGACGCACCGCCGCGCTGCCTGTGCGGTCAATGACTCAGGTCAGCGAGCGTCGAGACTAAAGTCCTTAAGCCTTTTGCGCATTGCTTTCGAGGGATTCCCGCTGCTGTAGCCGCCACGTTCAACCCACGATTGCGTATCCATCCAGGGCGTAACCGCGCGCGCGATATCGACCAGTTGATCGTGGGGTAGCAAATACCAGACGCCATCCATCGGAAACGCTATATATAGATCTCTATCAACATACTTCTTAGCAATAGACAATCGGGCCTTGAGCTGTACTCTTAGGGTTTGCGACCCATCTCGATGGTATGCCAGGAAATCAGCTCCCTGCCAGTCATCATCCAACTTGATACAATTGAATCCATAATCTGCGAGTATGCCTGCGATTTTCTGGAAATTATAGACCTCTTTCTGCTTTGCGCTAAGATCAGAATACTCAATTCGCTGTAGTCTAATCCCCATCACATCCTCTCACTACTGGCTGCTCCCCCGGAGGACATGCCCTAGCCAAGACCGCCCGCGACGAAGGCACGGATTTCGTCGCCCGTCAGGCTGTCGATGCCCAGGTCGGCCAGGGTGCGCCGGTTGGTGTCCGGCGGCTCCTGCAGTATGGTCAGGCCCAGGGCCACCACGGCGTCGATGATCGGGGTCGGCACGCCCAGCACGGCGCCCAGTCCGGACCACGCGCGCAGGCCGTAGGGCACGTCCTCCGACAGCCAGCGCGTATCGAGCTGGCCCGGCGCCTTCAGCGCGGTGAGCATCGCGCTGCCGTTGATCGTGGCCCACAGATCGGGCGGCTCGGCGCGCGGGCCGAAGCCAGCGGCGTGGAAGGCCTCGGCCGCGTCCGGCAGGTCGTGGCCCAGGGCCGCCGCCACCGCGCGGCGGTCCGCGTCCAGCGCCATGATCGCCCGCACGACGCCCGGCGTGACGCCCTCGTCGTAGAAATAGAACTCTCCCCGCGAGCGCTCGATGTGCCCGGCGTTGAGCAACACGCCGGGCGGATGGACCACCGGGTTCATCGCACTCAAGCCGCAGGCCAGCACGTCCGGCACGGGCGTGATGCCGGGAAACAAAGGCGCCAGCCGCTCATGCACCTGCGCCGTCGCCGTGGCGGGAAAGACGCCCAGGCCCATCGCCGGCACCACGCCCCAGATCGTGGCGCCGTCCGGCTGGGTCTTGCGGCAGACGTAGGGCGCGGTGTCGGTCTCAGCGATCGGGATGGCGGGCGCGCCGGCCTCACGCAAGATGCGCGCCATCTCCAGCGCGCCGAGCGTGCCCGGCATGAGCGTGAGCGTATGGCTGGGTCGGATATGCGGCGCAAGGGCTTGCGCCCACGGCGCGTGGCCATAGGCCGGCACGATCAGCAGCAGGTTGTGCGACGCGGCCGCGGCAGCGCCGACATCGTCCGTGACCATGTCGATATGCGCCGCGCCCGTGTGCGCCACCCCGTGCAGCTCGATCACGCGCTCCTCGCGCACGGGATCGAGGGATTCGGCGAACGCCGGCAGCTCGCCCAGGGTCACCGAGTGCCCGGCCAGCGACAGATTGGCCGCCGTGGCGAACCCCGTATTGCCAGCGCCCAGCACCACCACCGATTCACCCGCCATGTGGTCCTCCAGCTTCCCGGCACTCGTCATCGACCCGGCACAGTATGACGCCTGGGGCCAAGCGCCCCCACGCAATCCGTGCGGTACGGTTGCCGAAGTGCCGCATCCAGGCGGGATCAGTCGCATGCCCGACACGCCGTTTCGCGTCGCGCTGGCCAACGGGCTGCGCTTCGCCTCCGTGATCGACTTCACCAACCTGCTCGATGCCGCCGGCGCGTCGCTGACCGTCGTCGACGCGCCCACCTCGAATGACGAAGCCGTGGAGCGGCTGGCGGGCTATCACGGAATCATCTGGCCTCACGGTCCCTATCGGCTCACGCCGTTCGACCGGCTCCCGGACCTGCAGGGCGTGATCGCGCCAACGGTGGGCGTGGACCACGTCGATCTGGACGCGGCCACGGCCGCCGGCGTAGTGGTGGGCAATCTGCCGGCCTTCGCCACGGAGCAGACGGCGGACGCGGCCATGTTCCTCATCATTGGCTCGGTGCGGCGGGTGGCTCAGATGTGGGCGCAATGGCGGCAGGGGAACCGCGCCATCCCCGCCTGGGAGGGCCAAATCAGG
>DAOUHO010000142.1:0-2837 GCA_034428595.1 Chloroflexota bacterium
TCTCTGGCGTTGCAGCCGTCTACCTCACGGCGAGCTTTACATAATACGTATGGTCTCTTGCGAGTCCCCAGCACCGGGGACCGAGGAGGAGACCATGCTTGAAACGCTCGGGGTTCGCCCACACATCTGCAAGCAGATCCGGTCGGGGCTGCTGGGCCAATGGCTCGACGACTTCGTCGACGTCCTCACGAGCCGCGGGTACGCAACCTGCGTCATTCGAAGTCACGTCCGCGCCGCGGCGATCTTCAGCGGGTGGCTTGAGCGCCAGCGGATCGCGGCCACTGACATCGATGAGCCGCTGGTCACCCGCTTCGTCAACGGGCTGCCGCGGCGGCTGGCCCCCGAGCGTCGAAACGGCCGGGCCTCGGAGCTGGCTGCTGGCGTTCATCTATTGACCGCATATCTCTGGACCCAGGGTGTAGCCGCGCGCAGCGGTCCGATGAGCGCTGCATGCGAGACCGACCAGTGGCTGCAGCACTTCGACGACCACTTGGTGCACGTGCACGGGCTGGTGGTCGGCACTCGGCGCATCTACCGGCGCTACGCAGCAGCCTTTCTTGCCGAGTGCGCTGGAACGCCGACGCCTGACTGGTCCCGGCTCACCGTGCGGACGGTTGCAGCGTTTGTGCAGACCCGCGCCAGCCAGCTCAGTCCGTCGGCATGTCGGGCACCAGTCACCGCCACCCGGGCGCTTCTTCGGTTCCTCGCCACTCGTGGCGTCGTTCCCGCCGGTATCGTGGGTGCCGTGCCGCCGGTGCGCGAATGGAAGCACGCCACGTTACCTCGCGACCTGTCGGCCCACGACGTGCAGCGGGTGCTGGCCGCGGTAGATGAGACGCGTACCAGCGGCCATCGTGACCGCGCCGTCCTGCTGCTGCTGACCCGCCTCGGCCTACGGGCAGGCGAGGTCGCAGCCCTCACAGTGAAGGACGTCGACTGGCACAACGGCTCTGTCTGCGTGGCCGGCAAAGGGGGACGGCAGCGGCGACTGCCCCTGCCCGCCGACGTTGGGGCCGCCTTGGTCTCCACGCTGCGTTCGCGACCCCCGACCAGTCCGCCGGATGCGATCTTCGTAACCGCGCGTGCGCCGTATAGGCAACTCAGCGGGCCGGTCGTAAGCGAGATCGCCAAACGAGCGTTGCGTCGAGCTCAGGTCATCGTTCCGCGGCCCGGCGCGCACGTGTTCCGACACACCTTCGCGTCCCAGATGGTCCGCCGGAGCGTGCCAATGAAGACCGTCGCGGATCTGCTTGGCCACGCCCGGCTGGAGACCACCACCATTTACGCCAAGCTGGACCGGGAGACCCTCGCGACGGTCGCCCTGCCGTGGCCCGGAGGTGTTCGATGACCGGCGAGGCTTGGCGCCAGCACTTGCAGACCTACGTCGCGTTGCGGCGCGCCATCGGCTTCTCGATGCGACCGGAAGCGCATCTCCTGCAGGACTTCGTCGACCATCTCGAACGCTGCGGTCGGAACGCCCCGGTCGCTCAGGTCGCGGTCGAGTGGGCCACCGCGAGCGCTGGCCAGCACGCACATCGGTTGAGCATCGTGCGCGGGTTCCTCACGATGGTCCGCGCGGCCGAGCCTGACGTCGACGTGCCTGGCGCCGGGTTGCTGAGTACCAGGAAACGTTCCACCCCTCGCATCCTCACACTCCAGGAGATCGCCGCCCTGATGGACGCCACTCGCGATCTCGGACCACGCGACGGGCTACGTCCTCACACCGTTGCCACTGTGATCGGCTTGCTGGCGAGCTGCGGACTCCGAGCCGGCGAGGCGATTCACCTCGACATCGACCATGTCGATCTCGTCGGCGCCCTCCCGTGCCTGCAGATTCAGTGCACCAAGTTCGGGAAGTCGCGCCTCGTGCCGCTCCATCCCACGACCGCCGCCGCGCTGCGAACCTACGCCCAGCAACGCCGGGTTCTCGGCTATGACGGCCTGTGCGACGCCTTCTTCGTCTCCGAACGCGGCACCCGACTCAACCACGACGTCCTCGCCAGAACCTTCGCGCAGTTGGCCCGCCGGCTCGGGCTGCGTGGGCCCGTCGGCACCCGCGGGATCAGCCTTCATCACCTGCGCCACAGCTTCGCCGTGTACCGGCTGGCCGCATGGACGCAGCAGGGCATCGCCGTCCGCGACCAGCTTCCCGCGCTCGCCGTCTACCTCGGCCACGTGCATCCGAGACATACCTACTGGTACCTGACGGCCACCCCGCCCGTGCTCGAACCGGCTGCCGCACGCTTCGAGGCGTTCGTCGACGGGGAGGTGGCGCCATGACCGTTCATGTCCCGCTCGGCCCGTTGCTCCGTGCGTTCTTCGCCAACCATCTCCCGCAGCAGAAGGCGGTCAGCCCGCAGACCATCAACGCCTATCGTGATGCCTTCCGCTTGCTGCTCACGTTTCTCGATCAGCACCGGCAGCGGAAGCCCGAGGCGCTCACGCTCGACGACCTCGATGCTCCCGCGATCCTGGCGTTCCTCGACCACCTCGAAGAAAGCCGTGGCAACAGCGTTCAGTCCCGCAATGCGCGTCTGGGCGCTGTCCGCTCCTTCGTCCGGTTCGCAACGCTGCGTTCGCCTGAGTGCGTCGACTTGGCGTCTCGCGTCCTGGCGATTCCCCGCAAACGCGCTCCACGACGACAGGTCCACTATCTGACGCGGCCGGAAATGGCGGCCATCCTGGACGGCTGTGACCGCTCGACCCGCGGCGGACGGCGGGACCACGTCCTCCTGCTGACTCTCTACAACACTGGGGCGCGGGTCTCCGAACTCATTGCGGTGCGGCGCTCCCACGTACGCTTCGGCGCCGCCCCGCTCGTCCAGCTCTTCGGAAAG
>DAOUHO010000143.1:0-4744 GCA_034428595.1 Chloroflexota bacterium
GTCCGGGGGATCTATCGCTACTCCCGCAATCCCCTCTACGTCGCGATGCTCCTGGTGGTCGCGGGATGGGCCGCGCTCTTCGGAACCGCCGTGCCTCTGGCGTATGCGGCGGGGCTATTCGTCATGTACTCGCTGATCATTCGCTTCCATGAAGAGCCGCACCTCACGCGCGAGTTCGGCGACGACTACGAGGCCTACAGGCGACAGGTGGGCCGTTGGCTGCCCCGGCTGCGGCGACGGTAGTCGGCGCCCGCGGCCATCCGGCGGGATGCTCCATGAGTTCGGACATGGCCCTCAGGCACCAACTCCATCCCAACCAGCCGCGTTCCAGGAAGCCCTTGCGACCCCCCCCCGTCATTCCCGCGAAGGCGGGAATCTAGCGGCTTCGAAACCTGTTAGCCAGCGAGTAGGGGCGGTTCGCGAACCGCCCTCGCCTTTCAAAGAACGCCTTCCAGGAGGAAGGGGCCAATGGAGACAGCTACGAAACCGCGCTGCGGGCGATGGCGATGAAGTCCGCCGCCTCGAGGCTGGCGCCGCCCACCAGCGCCCCGTCCACGCCGTCCTGCGACAGGAGCTCGCGCGCGTTGGCCGGTGACACGCTGCCGCCGTACAGGATGCGCGTGCGCTGCGCCGCCGCAACGTCCAGCGCTTGGCTCAGCGCCTCGCGCGCCCAGCCGATGGCTTCCGCGGCCTGCGCCGGGGACGCCGTGCGGCCGGTGCCGATGGCCCACACCGGCTCGTAGGCCAGGACCAGCGGCTCGGCGGCTGAGGAATCGATCCCTGCCAGGGCCGCCCGCACCTGCGACGTGATCGTCTCCCGCGCCCCGCCCGCGTCGCGCACGAACTCGATTTCGCCTACGCAGACAATCGGCGTGAGACCGGCGGCGAGAGCCGCCCGCAGCTTGCGGTTCACCATCTCGTCGGTCTCGCCGAAGTCGGCGCGCCGTTCCGAGTGGCCCACGATCACCACCTCCGCCACGCCGGCCAGCATCGGGGCGGAAATCTCCCCGGTGAACGCACCGCTATCGAGCCAGTGCATGTTCTGCGCGCCCACCCGCACCGACGTGCCCACCACGGCGCGCGCGACGTCGGTCACGGCGATCGCCGGCGGGCAGAGCACCAGATCGACCCCGTCCGGCGGACCGGCGCGGATGATGTCCCTGGCCAGCGCCACGGCCGACTGCGGCGTCGTGTGCATCTTCCAGTTGCCGGCCACGAGCGGCCGGCGCTGGTCGGGCGTCACTACCGGTCGGTCCGGTTGGCGCCTTGTTCGGCCACCAGGTTGCACGCCTGCAGGTAGTGCTCGATGGACTCGCCGCAGTCGGCCCAGTAGCCCTCCAGGAGGTCATGGGTCATCTCACCCCGCGCGAGATAGGCGTTGTTGAGGTCCGTGACCTCGAGCTCGCCGCGCGCCGACCGGTCGAGTTGTCGCACCAGCTCGAAGGCGTTCTCGTCGTAGAAATAGATGCCCGTGACGGCCAGGTTCGAGGGCGGCTCCTCCGGCTTCTCGATGAACTGCACGATGCGGTCGCCGTCCAGTTCCGCCACGCCGTAGGCCTGGGGGTTCGCGACCTCGGTGAGCAGCACCTTGGCCCCGGACGGCTGGGCCTCAAAGCGGCGCGCCGCTTCAACGATGTTGCCGCCGATGATGTTGTCGCCCAGGATCACCAGCATGCGGTCGCGGCCCACGAACGGCTCGGCAAGGCCGATGGCTTCCGCAATGCCGCCCGCGCCCTCCTGATAGGTGTAGCCGAGGTGGTCGATGCCGAACTCGCGGCCGTTGCCCAGCAGCTGCAGGAAGTCCCCGGCGCTCGAGCCGCTGGTCACGATCAGGATCTCGGTCACTCCGGCGTTCACCAACGTCTCGATGGGGTAGTAGATCATCGGCTTGTTGAAAACGGGCAGCAGTTGCTTGTTCGTCACGCGCGTCAGCGGATCGAGGCGCGAGCCGGTGCCGCCGGCGAGAATCACGCCTTTCACGCTGCGCGCCCCGGAGCGTCGTCGCTCGTCAGCACCGCGGCGGCGAACGCCTCCGGGTCGAACACGGAAAAGTCCTCCGCCCGCTCTCCTGTACCGATGAACTTGATCGGCACGCCAAGCGCACGCGTGACGGCGAAGGCCACGCCGCCCTTGGCCGAGCTGTCGAGCTTGGAGACGATCACGCCGGTCACTTCCACCGCGTCGCGAAACGCCTGAGCTTGGCGCAGGCCGTTTTGCCCGGTCAAGGCGTCCAGCACCAGCAGCACCTCGTGCGGCGCGCCGGTCACCTGGCGCTCGGCCACGCGGCGCACCTTGGCCAGCTCGTTCATCAGGTTGAGGTTTGTGTGCTGGCGGCCCGCGGTGTCGGCGATGACGTAGTCGACGCCGCGCGCCTTGGCCGCGTCGAGGGCGTCGTAGACCACCGCTCCGGGATCGCTGCCCGGCTGATGCGCCACCACCGGCGCTTCAACGCGCTCGCCCCAGATTCGGAGTTGGTCGATGGCCCCGGCGCGGTAGGTATCGGCGGCGGCCAGGAGCACGGAGTAGCCGTGGCTCTTGAGCAGCGTCGCCAGCTTGGCGATGGACGTCGTCTTGCCCGCGCCGTTCACACCCACGACCAGCACCACCTGCGGCGGCTCGCCCGCCGCGAAGGCGCGCTCGGGGCTGCCCAATTCGGCGGTCAAACGCTCGCTCAACAGTGCCCGGGCGGC
This sequence comes from Chloroflexota bacterium, assembly GCA_034428595.1. Taxonomy (GTDB): domain Bacteria; phylum Chloroflexota; class UBA11872; order UBA11872; family UBA11872; genus JAJECS01. The sequence goes on from DAOUHO010000143.1 coordinate 2,691, forward strand.
CTCGGGGTCCTTGATGCCCGCGTCTTGCACCGCCTCCTGCAGCCCTTGAACGAGTTCCAGCGACAGCTCCGGGCCGAGGTCGGCTTGGATCAGCAGCTCTTCGAGCTCCTCCCAGTCGGCGTCGTCCAGGCCGCCCCGGTCGAACCAGCGCCGCAGGCCGCCGCCGAAGCGCCGGCGCGTGGGCGCCGCGCCGGCGTCAACCGACGCGGCCTTGGATCGCCGCAGCCGTCCCAGCCGCATCCCTAGTTCCCGACGTGCGCGCGGACCGCGCGTCGTGCGACGATGGAATCGCACGCGGAAATCGTGAACCAGATCAGAGGGAGCGCAACATGTCGCATGGCGCCCGAGTCTCCATCGAATACTGCAGCCAATGAAACTATCTCCCCAGAGCCGTCCGTGCGACGGAGGAGATTCTGACCGAGTTCGCCAAGGATGTGGCGGAGTGGACGCTGATCCCCTCCGGCGGCGGCGTGTTCGAGGTGAAAGTTAACGACGAGCTCGTCTTTTCCAAGCGCGCGCTGAAGCGGCACGCCAAGCCCGGCGAGATCTACCCGCTGGTCAGCAAGGCGCTGGCCGGGTAGTCCCGGGGGGCGTGCCAGGTCTGACTCGACCGAACGGTCGGCGGTATCCGTGGTCAGTTCTGCATCACGCAAGTTGGCGGGCACTGGAACTCGGGTGTCGGTGGAGTTCGCGGCTCCGGCATCTCTAGGGGCAACCCTTCGGGCAATCGCTCGACGTCCCGGTCGTCGAGCTTGCGCACACGGTTCCAGGCAAAGCCGTGGGCGGTGAACGTTTCCAGATTTGGAATCCACCGACGTTCGCCGTGTGAAACCAGGTAGATGCGATCGTCGCTGCCCCTGATCAAGTCGCCGTCGCTCACGTCGGCGGCGATGAAGACTTGAAAGAAGGCCCCTTCCGTTACGACAGCGAACTCCCGCTCGTAGTCCGGCGTGCTTGCCTGGATATACAGACTGCGACCACTCCGCAGGATCTCTTCCGCTCGGTCGATTCCCATCGTCTTCAACCCTGCCACCTGAACCTGAATGTTCTTGTCCGCGCCGAACTCGTCGACAAACAGCGCATACCGGTGATGCCACGAGGATGGCCAGGTGCTCATGTACACGCTGTTCGGCACCATGTGTCGAATCTGCGCACGGGCGTGCTCGGTAAGGACCTTGGCGTGCCCCGTGACGCCGCTGATGTTGCGCCACGCATCCCCGGTCATCTGCACACCGGCGCGCGCCGAAACCCCGGCCAGGAGCGCGAACGACACCACCCACACCGCCGGCCGTACAAATCGAGAGAACCGCAGTCGACGGAGTGCTGCCGGCGCCGCCGCGAGGAGAAGCGCCAAGCCTCCCGCCAGCCAGATCCCAAGGATGACGTAGACCATGGCGAAATAGCGGTTATAGTCCGGAATCGTGTAGAGGAACGTGAACAGCCCGGTCAACGCGGCGGTGCCCAGCGTCCATCCCGCCAAGCGCCAATCACGCGCGGCAACGACGAAGAACCCCGCGATGATCGCCACGACCCAGACCCAGCCAAACTCGCGCAGCACGTCGACGGTGAACTCATGCCAGCGGGGACCCAGGTAGCTGCCGGGGTCGCTGAACAGGCTTCCGGTAATGCTGGTGCCGCCTGGCGCGGCGGTAAAGGAAAACGCATGGTCCCAGATATCGCGAAACCCGAGCAGCCTCTCCGTCTCGGGCTCTCTGAAGGCCACCGGGGTCCAGCGCGCGCGCACCAGATAGAGCCAGGGAGCCAGGCCGACCAGGAACGCGCCGGCCGACAGCGCCGCTTCGCGTGGACGCGGTAGGCGCCACGGCCACCGCGCCAGGACGTACGCAATCGTAAAGGGCAGCATGAACAGGCTGAGCGCGTGATTGGTGAACGACAAGCCGGTGGCCAGGGCCACGACGGCCAATCGCACCGGCGACGGACGCCGTTGGAAGGCGCGCAGCGCTGCGGCCACGGCCAGCATGAGCGCCATCTGCAGGCTGAAGGGCTCCGCTTGAACCCCGAGCGTCCAGACGCGGAACCCGGTGCCGAAGACG
>DAOUHO010000144.1:0-31338 GCA_034428595.1 Chloroflexota bacterium
CGTCTGTGTGCTGCGAACCATGACCGGCTACATCTGGTACTCGGTGTCGAGCGACGACGGGCAATCGTGGTCCGAGGCCGAGATGCTGCGCTTCCAACCCGGCGGGCCGCCGATTCCCCACCCGTCGGCGCCGTGTCCCCTCTACAAGCTGCGCGACGGCCGCTATCTGCTCTTCTTCCACAACAACGACGGCACCGCCAACGGCGGCAGCGGGCCCGGCAGCGGCGAGTCGCGCCGCCCGGTGTTCGTGAGCGTCGGGCGCGAAATCGACAATCCCGGCGGTCAGCCGCTGGTCTTCGGGCGGCCCCACCTCATCGTCGATAACGCCTGGGCGACTTCGGTGACCCGGGGGCGTCCGGGCGGCATTGCCGCCTACGGCAGCCTGACCGACTTCGCCGATGAAGTCGTCCTCTGGTACGCCGACCGCATGCAGTATCTGCTCGGTCGGCGGTTGACCGACGTGATGCTCGACGACACATGGCTCCCGCGGTGAGCCCAAGGTGAGCACCCGCGCCTGGCGGCCGCGGTTTTCGGACGGTCTCTACCGGCACTTTCCGGCGCGTCACGTCGACGGTCCGTCCAACGACGAGATCGACGCCGCCTTTCGGCACATGGACGGCGTGCCGGACGTCGAGGGTGTGGAGTGCTTCAGCCGCACGACCGTCACGCTGGAGAACGCGGCGCACGTCAAACGGCGGCTCGAGGAGCGCGGGCTGGACTGCGCCATGGTTTCGCACGGCGAGACGGTCGCGCGGGGATTTCCCAAGGCGCTCTGGACGTCGCCCGAAGCCGCGGACCGGCGCAATGCGATCGACATGGCGCTCTACTCGATCGAGGTGGCGCGGGCGCTCGATGCGCGCGGCATCTACTTGTTCACCGCCCTGGACGGCCCTGACTATCCGTTCCAGCAGGACTTTCGCCGGGCGCGGCGATTCACGGTGGAAGCGCTGCGGGAGATCTGCGACGCGGCCGGCGACCTGCTCGTGGCGCTCGAATACCGCATTCACACCCCCAAGGGCTGGTCAAACATCGGCTCGATGTCGGCCACGCTTGATCTGGCCAACGAGGTCGGGCGGCCGAACTTAGGCGCGCAGCTCGAGGTGGCGCACACCCTGCTCAGCCACGAGAACCTCGGTCAGGCCGCCTGGGACGCAGCGCGCGCGGGCCGGCTGCATCACCTGCATCTCAACGACACGCAGCTGCCGACCGACATCGGCACGATCTTCGCGAGCCACCACTTTTGGGAATGCCTGGAGTTGCTCTACTGGCTGCGCGAGGCCGACTACGCCGGGTTCCTGGGAATCGATTGCTTTTGGTGGCAGGTCGACTCGGCGCTCAACGCCGCGCAACAGGTCCACAACATCCACTTCATGCTGCGCGTGCTGGACGCCCTCGACGACTCGGCCTTCCGCGAGGCGATGGGCGACCAGGACATTCTCACCACGCAGCGCATGCTGTGGGAGGCGCTGCGCCAGGCAAGCTAGTGGCGGCTGTGACCCGTTCGCCCTAAGCCTGGCGACTACCCGTTCATGGTTCGAAAAGCTCGGCACGAACGGGCCGCGTGGGTGTCTCACACATCTGTGGTCAATAGACCTAGGACCCGGGAACTGTGGCCTGCCGCCTCCTACTCGCCGCCGTCCGAAAGGTCCTCCGAGGCCAGGGCCGTGCTCTCCGCAAAGACTTTGAACGATTGCATGATCTTGAGCGACTGGCGCTTGAACAGCGGTCGCATGAACCACGCCGCGATGCGCATGAAGCCGCCGAATTCGAAGATGTTGTGGGCCACCCATTGAGTGGCGTTGGGGCCGTCTTCGACGAACCAATTCTCGATGACGTTGCGCACGCCCTCGGTTTCGTAGGTGCCACTGATCTCGTCCGGCAGGTTGTAGCTTGTGAGCGTTTCGATCATGTCGAACGTCTCGCCGTTGTCGCGTGCGAACGTCAGGCGCGACTGGGCGCCGGGCTTGCCCGGCGTGCCGCTGACGTGCTCGAAGCTCTGCAGGCCGTCCATCCATTGACCATGTTTTCGGGATCGTCGAACAGCGCCACCATCCGCTCGCGCGGCAGGTTGATGACGAGCTTGCAGGTGTACTTCACATAACATCCCCGAGCTGACCACGCCCCATGCTACAGCGTTGCACCGTGAGGCGAATGGCGATCTTGGGCACCCGCAGCGCGCCGTGACGGTCGATCTCGCGCTGGACCAGATTGGCCATATTCGCGGTGATCGCGGCGCGGTGACTGTTGTCGGCGGGGCGGTCGGCGATGGAATCGACGGGCCCCGTTGCGTAGTAGCGAAGCGCGTCGTCCACGGTGGGGAATAGGAAGGCATCGTCCCAGGCTTCGAGTCGGCTGTGCGGAAACACCGAGGCAACCAGCGGCTCGTCCAGCTCGGTGAACCGCAGCGTGCGTCTCGGACGCGGCGTATAGCCCGCCGCCCGCGCGGCCCGGCAATGCAGCTCGGTCAGCACTTTCTGGCTGTCCGAAGCGTTGGTGGTGAGCACGGCCCGGCCGCCGGGCCGCAGCACGCGCCGGATCTCGCGCAGCGCTTGAGCCACGTCGGCCACGTGGAAGAGCACGTAGTTGGCGAAGACACGATCCACGGCACAGTCGGCGATGGGCAGTGCCTGGAGATCACCGACGCCAAGGCCCAATGGAGGCCCGTCGCGCCCGGGCCGCGGGGCCCTGCCGACCATTGCCGCCGATCGGTCGATGCCGACGATTCGAGCGCCGCGCCGCCGCAGCTCATCGAAGCACGCCCCGTAGCCGCAACCCGCGTCCAGCACGAGCTCGTTGGATCCAACCGCGAGACCATCGACCACCCAGGCCACGAACGATTCGGTTCGCTCCGAGAAGCGTTGGTGCGCCTCGATGCGTGCGTTCAGACGCGACGTGTCCGAGTACTGCTCCCGCAGCCACGCAGTGTTGGAATCAGGCTTGGTGGGCACCGGTCCCTCCGCAGGCATCGGCCGTCGCAGCAGCTTTGCAGACCCGAGCACCTTCGCACGGCGCCCGGCGAGCGTCTGAGTCTGCAATCATTGCCGCAGCGCACACCGTGGAGGCTGGCCATGGCTGAGAATACGCGGGTCGTCATCGTTGGCGCCGGGCACAACGGCCTCGTCGCCGCGGGCTATCTGGGCCGGGCCGGCCTGGACGTCCAGGTTCTGGAGCGCCGGGACGTCGTGGGAGGCGCGGCCGTCACCGAGGAGTGGTTTCCCGGCTTCCACATCTCCACTTGCTCCTATGTTTGCCACATCCTGCAGCAGAAGGTGATCGACGAGCTGGAGCTGCGCCGGCACGGCTTCCACGTCCATCCCATCGACCCATCGCGCGTCCATCCCTTCCCCAACGGCAAGGTGGTGACGTTTTGGCACGACGACGAGAAGACGGTCGACGAGATTCGCAAAGTCTCGCCGGAGGATGCCGACGCCTGGATGGACTGGGCCGATCTGTGGCACCGCGCCGTCGGCATCCTCAGCGACTACTACCTGCGCCAGCCTCCCTCGCTCGCTGAGTTGACGGAGAGGTTCCGCGCCGAAGGGGAAGAAGAGCTGCTGGAAACGCTGCTGACCGTCCCATTCAAGGATCTGATCGAGCAGTTCTTCGTCTCGGACGAGGTCAGGGCGGCGGTCAGCACCAGCACGTGGGACATGGGCGACATCAGCGCGCCGGGCAGCGCCTACATCACCGCGCTCTATCGCTTCAGCGCCTTCCGGGAGGACACTGAGAACTACGGCATCGTCCGCGGGGGCATGGGTGGCATCACCCAGTCGCTCGCTCGATCCGCCGAGGCCGCCGGAGTTTCGATCAGAACCGGCGCCGACGTGCGCCGCATCCTGGTTAAGAGCGGCCAAGCGGTCGGCGTCCAGCTTTCTGGTGGCGAGGTCATTGAGGCCGACATCGTGCTGTCGAACGCGGACCCGAAACGGACCTTCCTCAAGCTGCTGGACGAGGCCGACCTTGACGCTGAGTTCGTTGCGGCGGTCAGAGCGCTGAAGACGGAGTCGGCCTCGGCCAAATTCCTTTGCGCCCTGCGCGAGTTGCCCGACTTCTCCGGCCATCTGGGCGCCGACCACAACCCTGAGTACCTGGCGATGATGAGCCTCTGCCCCTCGGTCGAAAACGCTCAGCGGAGTTGGCGCGACGCCAGGGCTGGCCGCCTACCCGACACGCCGATCATCCAAGTCCAGCTCCCGACCGTGTACGACCCCACCGTCGCCCCGGAAGGCGGTCACGTCCTGTCGATGTGGGTCTTCTTTGTGCCGCCTCACATTCGGGACGGCTCCTGGGAAGAGCTGCGCCGGCCGTTTGGCGAGTGGCTCATCGACGAGCTAACCACCTACGCCCCGAATTTCAGGGACTCGATCATCGACTGGACGCTGCTGACGCCGGAGGACATCGAGGAGCGCATCGGATTGACCGACGGCAATATCCGGCACATCGACCTCATACCGCAGCAAATGATGTCGCGCCGGCCGCTGCCGGGTTGGTCGGACTACCGCACGCCGATCGAGGGGCTCTACCTTTGCGGGGCCGGCACCCACCCCGGCGGGGAAGTGACCGGGGCGCCGGGACACAACGCGGCGCAGGTCGTTCTCGACGAACTCGCTCATTAAGCGCTAGGAGCGCCGCGACCTTGTGTGGGTCGCGGCGCTCCGTTGCACCGGCGGGTTAGCGCGTGTCTAACCCTGGGGAGGAAGGGCTTCCACCCGCTAGCCGCCGTTGGCCGCCACGGCCGCGTGCGACAGGCCGGCGTCGTTACCGGCGTGAATGCCGCCGCCGTTCAGCTGCAGGTTGTGGACGCCGATGCCAATGCCGTCGGCGTCGCAGTCGGTGTGCTGCACCTGATTGTTGGTCGTCAGGCCGTCGGTGCTTGAGTCGCTGTGGTGGCAGGCTTCGCACCAGTGGCTGGCGTTGCCGGCCAACCCGACGCATTCGTCGTGACGCGCGGTGTGGTCACCGTGATGCATGACCGACGTGGCGCAATCCGAAGGGTGCCTCGTCCAGGGAACCTGCACCTGCCCGGAAATCCCCTCTAGCGTCGGAGTTGGACACTCCACATGCTTTCCGCCGTGATTGGCGAGGACTGGGCCAACCGCCACGGGCCACGGAGCCACGGCTGCCAGCAGAGCGAGAAGGGCGGCCACCGTCGTGCATCGCATGACCGGTCCGCACATCCGACGTCGAATCTTGCGCATTGCCTCGCGCATTCGCTCATTCATCGTCCACCACCATTGGGGATGACTGATACCTACGTTCTACGATAGTTATATGCATATAAATTGTTAGTTTTCGTGCGACAACTCATTAACTTAAGTTAATGGTCTTGTGCACACTTTCACAAACTCCAGCGCTACCCTGCTTCGGAAGTGGTCGACCAGCATGCGATCAGCTTCTGCTCGAGATCATGGCGGCGAAATCCCTTGCCCGAGGTCGTTCTTTCGCCGGCGGTCGCGGTCGTCTCAGCCCTGGGCGGTCGAGTGATCGCGATCCAGCGGCTTGCGACGCCGGCCGAACTTGCGACGATGCATAGCCGGCTCAGGCCACGAACGCGCCGGGAGAACTCTGCGGGATTTCAGGTTGAGCGGGTTCTGGATTCCGGCAATGGATCGAGTCCGGGGAGGCTCTTTGCCGGAACGACAACAAATGACGCAAGGCCGCGCGCGGTGAAAGACGGCCCGACCACCGGCGTGCGGGCGCCGAGCGACGCGCGCCCGAAGGCCTAGGAGAGGTCGGGGCGAGAGGATTTGAACCTCCGACCTCATCGTCCCGAACGATGCGCGCTACCTGGCTGCGCCACGCCCCGATGGCCGCCAGTATAGGCGAGCGCCGACGCCGTCCGTTTAGGCGAGCCGCCGTTCGGGATCCAGGGCGTCACGGAGCGGCTGCCACGCCTCCGATCGAGGCGTCGTCTCCGTGGGCGGACGGTCGACTTCGGCCCATCCGCCCCGACTCTGGATCGCGGCCGCCACGGCCTCCGCGGCAGCGCGGCTGGGACACCCGATCAGTACACGGGAGCCGTCGGCGCTCACCGCTCGCGGCAGGCCGGCTGCCTGCGCTTCCCACTCGCACTCGCCCCGTCCGGCCGGCAGCTCCTCGGCCCGAACCTCGAAGGGCGACGCAAGCACCTGGCTCAGTTCCGCGAGCGCGTGGGCGCTGATCGAGTCCCCCGGCACGGCGTGACGCAGGCGCAACGTCACCTCGGCGAGCGCGCCGAGGCATCCGCCGGAGCCCCACATGGCATGGGTGAGGCCGTATCCGGCCGAAAATTTGACCGTGGCGCCGCCGACGTAAATGGTCTCGCCCGAAGACAGCGCAACCGCGGCGCCCAGAATCCAGCGCCGCGCCGGCGCGTCCTCCGCGCGCACCGCCGATCCGCGACCGGACGCGATGAGCCCGCCCACGGTGCCGCCCGGCTCCAGCCGCTCGACCGGCCACACCAGCCCGTGCTCTCCGAGGCGCTGCCGCAGGTCGACAAGCGTTACGCCGGCCTGAGCGCGCGCGACGAGATCGAGCGGCTCGATCTGGAGCCCGGTCAGCGCGGCGGTCGAAATCACAAGCGCACTTGGCAGCTGAGGCGCCATACGTGAGGCCAGGCTCTGCGTGCCGACCAGGCGTACGCGGCGGGCTTCAGTCAGGGCGGCGCCCAGCGCGGCTATGGTGGGCGGCGTCAGATCGGCCGGCGGATGGCGCATGCGGGCAAAGGGTAGCGCGAGGGCCGTCCACGGCCCAGAATCGGCCATGAGCACCGGACGAACGGTCATGCGGCGATCGGTTCCCGTACCTTGAGACGGCGGCTGCAGCGCGCGGCAGCCACGAACGCCGCGCGCGCGGCGGCTGCGGTGTCCCGCTTGACGCGACGCGGCGGCGGAACCGCGATCAGCGGCCTCGTGGCGCAGGCCATCTCGCCGCAGTACGTTCCCGATGCGCTGAACAGTCTGTCACGCCTGGTGCTGATCAGCGGCACCAACGGCAAGACCACGACCACGGCGCTGATTGCCGCGGCGCTGCGCGCGGCGGGGCACGAGGTCTGGACCAACCCCACGGGGTCGAATCTGGAACGCGGCATTGCCGCGGCGCTGGCGCGGCGCGTGGCGTGGCACGGCGGACAACGTCGTGAACGGTCGGCGGTTGGCGTATTCGAGCTGGATGAATGGGCGCTCGCGTCCCTGCTGCCGCGCGTATCTCCGACGCTCGTGGTGCTATTGAATCTGTTTCGCGATCAGCTTGACCGCTACGGCGAGATCGACACGACCGCCGCGGCCTGGCGCGAGGTCATGGCGGGGCTGCCCGACACCGCAACCGTCCTCGCCAACGCCGACGATCCGCTGGTCACGTCGGTGGCCGAGGTTCACCCCGGGCGGGTCGATTGTTTCGGCAGCGACCGCCTTGGCGCGGCGGCGGATCTCGACCCGTGGGCCGACGTACGCGGCTGTCCGACGTGCGGTGAACCGCTGGTCTACGACGCCGTCGCCTTTGCGCACCTGGGTCGCTGGCGCTGTCCGGCGGGCGACCTGGTGCGCCCCTCGCCCGACGTGGCCATCCTGGCCGCCCAACCCCGCGGCGTCGACGGGTTGGACCTGACCCTCTCGGCCGGAGACTGGCAGTCCGGGATGGCAGTGCCGCTGCCGGGCCTCTACAGCGCCTACAACGTGGCCGCCGCCGTTGCCGCCGCGCGGGCCCTGGGAATCGGACCGGCGGAGGCGCTGGACGCGGTCGCCCAGACCGGTCCGGCCTTTGGCCGCGCGGAAGTGATTCCAACTCCGCACGGGGAGATCGTGCTGCTGCTCACCAAGAATCCCACCAGCGCCAACCAGGTGCTGGATCTGCTGGCCGCCGAGCCGGAGCGGCTGGATACGCTGGTGCTGCTGAACGACGGGGTCGCCGACGGGGAGGACGTCTCGTGGATTTGGGACGTGGAGTTCGAGCGCATGCGACCGCGGCGGCTCACGCTTGGCGGTCAACGGGCCTATGACCTGGAGCTGCGCGTGAAGTACGCCGGGGTCCGGCCGGCCGACGGGGACCCGGAAGTCGAGCCGGGCATCGCCGAATCGCTCGATCGGGCGCTGAGCCGCGCCGACGGCCGGCTGGCGGTCGTCGCCACCTACACCGCGATGCTGGACGTGCGGGCCGTGTGTGTCGCGCGGGGCTGGACGACACCCTACTGGAGCGACGCGTGACCGCCGACGGACCGACCCTCCGGCTGGCCTATCTCTACCCGGACCTGATGAATCTCTACGCCGACCGGGGCAATGTGATTTGCCTGCAGCAGCGTTGCGCCTGGCGTGGCATCGAGCTCCGGGTCACCACGGTCGCCTGGGGTGAGTCGCTGACCGAGCCGCAGGACATCTACGTGATCGGCGGCGGGCAGGATCGCCAGCAGCGGGCCGCCAGCGAGGGCCTGTCGCGGCGGCATGCCGACCGCATCGGACGCGATATCGCCGACGGCGCGGCCATGCTCGCCGTGTGCGGCGGCTATCAGCTGATGGGCCGCTCCTACCGCGATGCCGACGGCACGGTGATGCAGGGGCTCGGCATCTTCGATATGGAGACCGTTCACCCCGGACCCGACGTGAAGCGCTGCATCGGCAACATCGCCTGCCGTTGGGAGGGCGCGCATCTCATCGGGTTCGAGAATCACGGCGGCCGCACGTATCTGGGCGCCGGCGCGCAACCGCTGGCCGCAGTCGTGAAGGGGTTTGGCAACAACGGCAAGGACGGCGGCGAAGGGGCCGTAGCGGGGACCGCCGTCGGCACGTATATGCATGGGTCGTTGTTGCCCAAGAACCCGCACCTGGCCGACCACCTGCTCGACATGGCACTGCGGCGTGTGGCCCCGGAGTACGCCCTCGCACCGCTGGACGACGATGTCGAATGGCGCGCCCATCGAGCCGCGTTGGGGATCGTCGGGGTGTAGCAGGGGCGACGCATGCGTCGCCCCTGCTCCTTCATCCGGAAGGCTCCTCCGCCAGCGATCCGGCTTCAGCCTCGCCCAGCGCCGCCCGAATCGCCCGCGCCACGATTTCAGGATCATCGAGCTGCACGGAATGCCCGGCGCCGGCAATCACCCGCAGGCGCCCGTTGGGCACGCGCGCCGCGACCTCGCGGCCCAACTCAACGGAAAGCGTGCGGTCGCCGGCGCCCCAAAGCACCAGCACCGGCGCGCGCACGTCGGCAAGCGGCTCGCGGAGATCGTCGACCGGCGGCTGGATGTAGCCGTCGCGGACACCCTCCAGAAAGCCGGGCGTCTGGGTCTGGCGGAACAAGTCGTCGATGCGGCCGCGCGGCAAGCGGTGGGGGCGGGTCATTTGCTGCCGCTGACGCCACGCGAGCCACCTGCGGCTGAACATGCTGCGCTCGAAGAGCCCGACCACCAGGGGCCAGGTCCACGCGTCGCGCGCTGGGTATGGGTCCGGCTCGCGGGCGAACGGCGCGATGAGGACCAGATGCTTCACCCTCGCCGGATACCGGCTGGCGAAGGCTAGCGCCGTCTGTCCGCCCATGGAGGCGCCGACCAACGTCACCACGTCGAGTTGCAGGGCGTCCAGCAGCGCGCGCAGCCATTCCGCGCGTCCCCACACGCCGGCGGGCACGGCCGCGCCCTTGGCCGAGCGACCGAATCCCGGAAGGTCAACCGCCACGCATCGGAAATCTTGCCCCAGGCGGTCGATCACCGGATCCCACACGCCGGCCGTGCTGAGGAAGCCATGCAGAAACACCACCGGCGGGCCGTCGCCCGTCCTCCGCGCGTGATAGGCCGCGCCGTCCACCTCGATGAATCCGGCCCCGTCGGTCGCGGGGCCTACCGGCGTGGGTTCGCGGGGCGGTCGCAAATGACGCCAGGCGGCAACCAACGCAGCAGCGACCGCCAGCGCCGTCGCCAACACCGCGTGGCGCATGTGGAGTCCGGGGGCAACCTCGCCACGGGACGCTAGCACCTCCGCGTGGAAGCAGGCTCGCGGAGGAACATTCCGATTGAGTGCTGTCCGCCTTCCAGTCCAGTCCCTTCGCCATGGAAGGTGAGGATGGGGTCACGAGCCCCACGTCCGGCCCGCGCCGCCGCCTACACTGGCGACGTGCAACTTGGCCGTGGCCGCCGCCCAGGCACGGCCCCGAGGGTCATGCGTGACACCGCTCCCTAAAGACGACTTGGCCGCCGCGCGCGACGCGCCCGGCGAGCGTCGCTCGCGCCGGTGGTGGTTGCGGCGGAGCTTTGCGCCGCCGCTGGTGGCGGCGCTGGGCGCGATCGGCATCGGCGCCGCGTGGCGTCTCGCCTGGACGCCGGCGGCGACTCGCTTCGGCGGCACGATTCGCGTGGGCCGCCCCGATGATTACCAAATAGGCGAGTCGCGCCACTGGGCCGACGGCCAATTCCACCTGGTGCGCCTTCCCGACGGCTTCCTGGCGCTCTACGAGCGCTGTCCACACCTGGGCTGCCCGATTCCGCCCCCGCGGGATGGCGTGTTCGAGTGCCGCTGCCATTTTTCGCGCTTCGCCCTCAGCGGCGAACGGCTGACGGGACCCGCCGAGCGCCCGATGGATGTCTTTCCGGTCGGCCTCAGCGGCGAGGCGCTGGTGGTGCGCACCGGCCTCTCGGCCATCCGGCAACGCGACGCCTACGACCCCAGCCAGGCGCTCCGGCCCTAGCTCCGTGGCATGATGCGCCGCGTGACGGCCCGACCATCGTGTGAGGAGCGCTCGCGCTCATGAGACATCCCACCTACGACGCCGCGTGCGGCGTGTGCCACGCCAACGCGGGTGACGAACCGAGCCCAGGCGGCGTGATCTTCGAAAACGACCTGTGGTTTGTGCGCCACACGACACCGCCCGCGCCGCTGGTGGGTTGGATGATGCTGCATCCCCAGCGGCACGTGCAGGGACCGGCGCATTTCACGGACGAGGAGGCCGAGAACTTCGGCCCCGTGCTGCGACATCTCACGCGCACGCTCGAGCAGGTGACCGGCGCGCTGCGGGTCTACGTCGTCGCGTTCGGGGAAGCCGTGCCCCACATGCACGCCCACCTGGCGCCGCGCTATGCGCAGATGCCGAACGACGCGGTGGCCTGGGACCTCAGCGACACCTTTCGTCAAGTTGCCGCCGGCGAGCTGCCGGCCGCCGATCAGGCCGAGGTGGACCGCGTGATCGCGGACTACCGCACCGCGCTGGAGGCCAATCCGCCGCCGCGGTAGGCGTCGCGATCCCTACGGCCGGGTTGACATATGTCACCGCAGCCGCGTAGCACCTCGAGTCCGTCATTCCGGCGAAGGCCGGAATCCAGAGTCAGTTGGCAAGTGGCGGCATGAGCCGCGCTGACTGCAGCGCCGGGTCGGCACGGCCTAAAACCAAGACGCCGCCACGAACCGCCGGGCGGTGACGATGCCTCTGGCCGGAATGCCCGCCTGCCGCAGGGCGGCGTCCAACTGCATCGTGACCGGTGGTTCAGCCGCATCGAGCGCCGCGGTGAACTCGACCAGCGGGTCCGCCTCATCTTCCAAGGCCAGCGCCAGCGTGACCAGCGTGCGTCCGCCGTAGATCCCCAGCGCGGCGCGCGCGTGCGGCGCCAGGCGATCCAGCTCGTCGGGCGCCCCGGCGATCAGCACCCCGTCCCGCGGCGGCGCGCCCGGTGGCAGCAGCATCAGCGGATTCACGGACGCATCGTGCACCGAAGCCGGGTTCAGTCGATCCAGCATGCGTTCAACCGACGCGCGGCCTGCGCCGCCGATGCCGCCGATCACCGCCAGGCCGTCTCCCGCGCCAGGAATCAGCCAAAAGCGCGACTCCTCCGAGCCGTAGCGCGTTTCCGAATCGGACCGCTGGAACGGCGGGCGGGCGGCCCCAATGTCGTCCACGATCGCGACGACCTCCTGCCGTACGTGCTCGAAGTCCACGACAGGCAGCGCCGAGCGAGCGCTCACCAGCTCCGGAATGTCCGAGATGTGATAGGCGCCGTCGGGGTACGCCTCGACGTCCACGATCAGGTCGCGCCAGGTCACGACGTCGCCGCTCACGTCCACTGGTCGGATGACGTTCACGTACCAGTGCAGCCCCGGTGTCCGAAGCTCCATCACCTGGCGCCACGCTCCGCGCCGGTAGCGATCCAGGCTGTCGTCCTGGCCGGACCATGCGGAGCCGTCCGCCATGCGGAAGTCCGTGCCGGCGGGGACCGAGATCGTGAATCCCTCGGTCGTCACCTCGCGAACCCGCGCCCGGCACTCCCACTTGGGCGTGTCACCGTTCCACGGCAGCTTGCGGACGGCGACCTGTTGGCCCGGTCGCAATGGGCCCCGGGCGCCCGGCTCGGCGATCGGAGCCTCCTGCCTTCAACGACGTGCGGTATGCCCGACGGGCAGTCTAAGCGGAACCCGATGGGCACCCACCGGGAAGGCGGCTACACCAAGTCCACGCGGCGCAGGTGATGCTCCTGGAAGGCTTCCAGGCGTTCCTCGGGCATGAGCAGCACCAGGTCGGGCTCGAGGCCGGCGACGAAGCCGACGTCGTGCGAGACGACCACCAGCGTGGCCGCGTAGCTGCGCAGCGCTTCGATGAGCCAGGCCTGGGTGGTTTGATCGAGATTGCTGTTCGGCTCGTCGAGCAGGAGGAGGTTGCGCCGCTGAAGCATCAGCCGTGCGATGGCCAGGCGCGCCCGCTCGCCGGCCGAGAGGGTGCGCAGCGGCCGAAAGATGTGGTCCTCATCGAACAACAGCGTGGCGAGGAAGCCGCGAATTACCGCTTCGTTGGGGCTTGTGAGCCTGCGGGTCACGTCGTAGGCGGTTTGCGCCGCCAGGGCGGGGTCGAGGGCATGCGCAAAGTGGGCGGCGTCAACGTTGTGCCCGTGCGACACGGCGCCCTGGCTGGCGTTCAATTTGCCGGCCACGATGTTGAGCAGGGTGGACTTGCCCGCGCCGTTGCGGCCGATGACGGCCAGTCGCTGGCCGCGTTCCAAGGAAAAGGAGACGTTGCGCAGGACCGGCTCGGTCCCGTAGGCGTGGGCAACCTCCCGCACGTCGAGCACCAGGCGCCCCGATCGCGGCGCTTGGCCGACGCGCATGCCGATCTCGCCGGGCTTGAGCGGCAACTCGACCACTTGCTCACGCATGCGGTCGAGCCGGCGGTCCATGACCTTGACCCGACGGGCGAGCTTGTCGCTCTTGAAGGCGTGGGCGCGCAGCCGGTCGGTGGTGGCTTCAAAGCGCTTGATCTCGCGCTGCTGCCGCGCATGGGTCGTTTCCAGTGTGGCGCGGCGGGCCTCGCTCCACACCAGGTATTCAGAGAAAGCGCCCTTGAATTCGGTGAGCGCGCGCGACCGGCCGTCAAGCTCGTAGACCCGCGAGATCGCGTGGTCGAGCAGGCGCAGGTCGTGGGACACGATCAGCACGGCCGCGTCGGTGCGGGCCAGGAAGTCCATCAGCCAGCGGGTGGCATCGACATCCAGGTGGTTGGTCGGCTCGTCGAGCAGCAGCAGGTCGGCGCCGCTGGCCAGCACGCGCGCCATCTCCAGCCGGGTGCGCTGGCCAGCCGATAGGGTGCCCACGGATCGGTCCGCCAGGCTCGCGGGCAGCCCCAGGCCACTGAGCACGGTCGCAGCGCTGGCCTGGGCCGCATAGCCCCCGGCGTCGCGGAATTCCTCTTCGATGCGGCCGTAAGCATCGACGGCAGCGCTGAGATCGTGACCGGACGCGGCGCCGAGCGCTTGCTCAGCCTGGGCAAGCCGAGCAGCCAATGGCGCGGTGGGGCCACTTGACACGACGAGGTCGACGAGCGGTGTATCGGGATCCACCGTCCCGGAGAGCTCGGGCTCCTGCGGTAGATGGCCAACACGCCGGGGACGCGTGACCTGCCCGGCGTCGGGGCGCAGAGTTCCGGCGGCGACGTGCAGAAGGGTGGACTTGCCGGCGCCGTTCACGCCGGCAAGCCCGACTTTCTCTCCCCGCCCGACGAACAACGACGCGTCGCGCAAGACCTCCTGGGGTCCCCAGGCGTACGAAACATTGGTGATGCTCAGCATGGGTCTGGTCTGTTCCTTCTCATCTGCCCAAACGAAAAAACCGCGGACGATCTGGTGTGGTGGCCCGTCCGCGGCTGGTGTTGCTGGTGGTTGCCGGTCAGGTCAGAGGGCGCACTCCACCTAGGAAAGGCCGTCGCACGGAGCAGCGGCGCTGCACTTCGAGGCGGCCGGTACGAACGATTTGCCAGCGCATATGCCCGAGCATAGAGGCGCGCTTTTCGCTGTCAAGCTAGGCCGATTGACGTCGGCGTTCGATACCGCGTGATGTCGTGGCGATACTGAAGCATGGGCATCGACATGACCTACGCACCGCCGGACTACGACTGCCCGTTCTGCCGCATCGCACGCGGGACGTTTGGCGGTGCGGTGGTCGGCGGCCCCGAGGCTGACGTGCTGCGGACGCCGGACGTGACGGCGTTTGTCGGCTCGCACTGGTGGCCGCGAAACGAGGGATCGGTGATCGTGATCCCCAACGCCCACTACGAGTCCATCTATGACCTGCCGGCCGAGGCCGCCGCGCGGATTCACGCGGCGGCGCAGCGTGTCGCGGTGGCCATGACCCGGGTCTATCGCTGCGAGGGCGTCTCCACGCGTCAGCACAACGGCCCCGGGGGCGGCCAGGAGGTCTGGCACTACCACCTCCACGTGTTGCCGCGCTGGCTCGACGATCGCCTGTACGAGCGCACGGCTGAACGCTTCCGCGCGCCGGCGGACGAACGGGCGCGCCGTGCCGACAGGCCGCGACCGGAAACTAAATCAGAGGTTTCCTAGGCGACCCGCATCCCCGAGCGGTGCCTGCTCTGCGCCACAATGGCTGAGAGGGACACCAGAGGTCTATTCATGCAAGAGATCGCCCGCATCCACATCGACGCCTCGCCCGACGCTGTGTTTGCGCTGCTGGCCGACACCGACCGCCGCGGCGAGTGGCAGAAAGGCGTCGAGACGTTCGACTACGCGTCCGAGTTCGACCCCGACGACGCCGTGGGCGCGACCTTCGCCCAGCGCATTCGCGAAGGCTGGCGGGTCACCGAGTACCAGGGAGAGATCACGACCTACGACCCGGGCGCCTGCTGGGGCTCGCGCACGGTGGGCGGCTCCTACGCCATGGTGGTCGAATACCGGCTCACGCCGGTGGACGGCGGCACGACGGTGATCACGGTCGTGGACGTGGGGTCGAACTCCTGGTTCGTGCGCCTGATGGGGCTGCTGTTCGGCTGGCTCACGCGCTCGCTGGGCCGCAAGCACCTGCGCGCGCTCAAGGAGCTGGTCGAAGCGGCCTGACCCGCTTGCGATGCCACGCATTCGCCTGATTCATTGGAACGCCGATGAGGCCGTGGAGCGGGCGGTGCGGCTGACAAACCGCGGGCTGCAGGTCGATCACGCGCCCCTGGACCCGGCCGGGCTACGGGCGCTGCGCGCCGATCCACCGGATGCGGTGGTCATCGATCTGGGCCGCTTGCCGTCGCACGGGCGCGACCTGGGCGCGGCGCTGCGGCAGACCAAGGCCACCCGGGGTACTCCGCTGGTGTTCGTGGACGGGAACCCGGCCAAGGTCGCCCGGGTACGCGAGCTTTTGCCCGACGCCGTCTACGCCGACTGGCCGGGGATTCACGAGGCGCTGGCGCAGGCGATGGCGCATCCGCCGTCGCACCCGGTGGTGCCGGGTTCGAACCTTGCCGGCTACTCGGGCACGCCGTTGCCGCGCAAGCTCGGCATCAAGCCCGGCTATGCCGTGGCGCTGGTGGGCGTGCCCGACGATTTTGAGCGAACCCTCGGCGAGCTGCCGCCCGACGTGACCCTGCGCCGCCGCGCGCAGGGTAGCTGCGACATGATCGTCTGGTTTGTCGATACCCGTCGCGATCTCGAACGGCGAGTCGCGCGCTACGGCGCCAAGGCGGGCGCGGGCGGGCTATGGATCTGCTGGCCCAAGAAGGCTTCCGGCGTGGTGTCCGACCTGTCGGAGCGCCTGGTGCGCGAAACCGGGCTGGCGCATGGTTTGGTGGACTACAAGATCGCGTCCATCGACTCGACCTGGTCGGGCCTGCGCTTTACGCGCCGCAAGTCCGGCTGACGCCGGCGCGGATTCCGCGGCTAGTCGGGCCGCGGCCAGGGATGCGCGGCGATCGCCGCTTCGTTGAGGTCCGTGCCCCAGCCCGGCGCGGTGGGAATGCGCATGTGGCCGTCGGCGATCTCGGGCAACGCGGTCACGATGTCGTCGCGCCAGGGCGCCGAGTCCACGTCGGTTTCCATCATCGCCAGGTTGGTGATGCAGGCGCTCCACTGCGCCGCGATGAACGTCGCCAGGTGGCTGTAGTAGTTGTGCGGCGCGACGTTGATCTCGTAGGTCGCCGCGAGCGTGGCGATCTCCACCGACTGCGCCAGGCCATTCCATGGCACGTCGATCACCGCCACGTCCACGGCGTGTCCCTCCAGGAACGGCAGGAAGTCGCGCACAGTGTTGAGGCTTTCGAGCGAGGCCAGCGGCATGGGCGCGGCGTCGCGAATGTCCCGCAGCGCGGCCGGGTCGTACATGTCGATCTCGATCCAGCGCAGGTCGAACGGCGCCAGCGCCCGCACGAGCTTGATGCAGGCCTCCGGGCGAAAGCGGAAGTTCAGATCGAGGCAGATGTCGACGCGCGGCCCCACGGCCTCGCGCAGCGTGCCGATCAGGCGCACCGCCGTATCGAGCGTCTCGTGGTCGAGGTTGGCGTCCCCCACCGTCCAGAAATTCGCCGGCGCGCCCGGCGCGAAGATGTTGGTCTTGAGCGCCGTGTAGCCGCGGCACACGGCCTCGCGGCCCAGCTCGGCGATGTCGTCCCAGGTACGCAGCGGCGGGGTGCCGAGAAGCTCCGGATTGCGCGCGCGGTAGCTGCCGAAATGCGACCAATAGAGCCGCACGCGATCGCGCGTGGGACCGCCCAGCAGCCGGTGCACCGGCACGCCGAGCGCTTTGCCCTGCACGTCCCACAGCGCCAGCTCGATGCCGGCGATGCATTTGGTCAGCAGCCCGCCCAGGTTCTGCTGCGTGTGACGGCTGAGGTCGCGCACGACCGCGCGGATGGCGCCTGGATCGCGCCCGACCACGAGCGGCGCCAGGTCGCGGATGCCGCCGGCCAGCGCGTGCGCGCCCCGCCAGTCGGTGCATTCGCCGTAGCCGGTGATGCCGGCATCGGTGGTGACCTTGACGAAGGTCCAGGCCGTCCAGCCCGCGTCGCATTGCAGCGGCTCGACCGACGTGACTTTCATCCGGACGACGGACGGTGAGGAGCGCCCGGTGGTCGTGGCACGGCTACCACTCCATCCCGTGCTCGCGCAGGCTCACGAAGTTGGACGGACCGCGGGCGATCACCAGGTGATCCAGCACCTCGACGCCGAGGATCTTGCCGGCCTCGGCGGCGTTGCGCGTGAGCTTGGCGTCGTCGTCGGAGGGAGAGGGATCGCCCGACGGATGGTTGTGGGCCAGGATCACGGCCGGGCAGTCCTGGCGCACGGCGTCGCGAAAGACTTCCGCCATGCGAGCGCCGACCGAATTGACCCGGCCCTCGGCGACCTTGGACACGTCGATCATGCGATGCCGTCCGTCGAGCAAGATGACTTGCAGCGTCTCGCGCGGCAGCGCGGCCATGCGGGGCGCCAGGATGCGCGCGGCGTCTTCGGGACTGCGAATCTCGGGGCGCGAATTCACCGGCGCGAGCTGCAGCCGACGCCCGAGCTCCAGCGCCGCCTTGATCTGCACCGCCTTGGCGCGGCCGACGCCGTGGTACGCGCATAGCTCGGCCATGCTCGCGTCCTCCAGCCCGGCCAGCCCGCCCTTGGTCAGCAGCTTTTGGGCCAGCTCGACGGCGCTGCCGCGGTCCGACCCGACCCGCAGGATGATCGCCAGCAGCTCGGCCTCGCTAAGCGCCCCGGCGCCGTCCTCGGCCAGCCGCTCCCGCGGACGGCTCGAAGCCGCCATGTCGCGAATGCGAACGCTGTAGCCCGGTCGCTGATCGTCGGGCGCGGCGGCCATCGGGCGACTCAGCCTGTCGCGGTGTTGTGACCGGCGTCGCGCTCGTCGGCCGCCAGCGAGCGGTACTCCGCCGCCCGCTCGATGATCAGGTGCTGGATTTCCTGCTCGCTGGTCTCGCGCATCGGCCGCGCCGGCACGCCAACCAGCAGCGATCGCTCGGGGAATTCCTTGTTCTCGGACACCAGCGCAGCCGCTCCGACGACCGAGTGACGGCGCACATGCGCCCCGCTGAGCACGGTCGACTGGATGCCGATGAGGCACTCGTCCTCGATGGTGCAGGCGTGCAGGACGGCCATGTGTCCCACGGTGACGTTGGCCCCGATGCGCAGGGGAACGCCTGGGTCCACGTGCAGCACGCAGCCATCCTGAATATTCGCGCCCGCGCCGATGATCACCGGCGCAATGTCGGCGCGGATCACCGTGTTGAACCACACGCTGGCGCCGTCTCCAAGGCGCACGTCGCCTATGAGCCTGGCGCCGGGCGCCACGAAGGCGCCGCGGCCGACAGTGGGCGCCCGCCCGTTGATCGCCAGCAAGCTTGGAGCGGTCCCTTCCGCGGGTGACGGACCCATGTCGCGCAGCAGGACTTCTTCCTGCAAGGCGCGCAGGTAGGCGTCGTCGAGCGTTTCGCGGGGCCGCAGGATCAGATACAGCACCGCGCCGATCGGTCCGAGCAGCAACACCATCAAGGTGGCGAACATGCGGACGTAGAGGTCCTGGGTGCGCCGCCCGATGTCGTAGTGCGCCCAGACGGCGCCGGCCACCCACGCCGCCGCCGCAAAGGCGGCGACCAGCGCCAGCGCCACGGTGATCCCGCGGCCAAGCGGCTCCACGCTAGATTGTCCTGAGCCGGAGAGGCATGCCCGATTGTAGAGGCGGCGAGCTCATGCGGCCGGGGCGCGAAGCTCGTGCAACACGTCCCGCACGATGCGAGGGTCCACGTGATGCCCTGGGCTGGCCGCGCCGATGCGCTCGGCCAGCACCCACTGGATGCGCCCGCCGCGCACTTTCTTGTCCCGCTGCATCGCCTGCCACAGGTCGTCGGGCGCGGCGTTCGCGAAGGTCTGCGGCAGCGCGACGCGTCGGAGGAGGGCGTCTTGCCGCTCAGCGTCGGCTTGAGACAGCGCGGCCATGCGGACGCTGATGGCCGCCGCCCCGCGCATCCCGATGGCCACCGCCTCGCCGTGCCGGTAGGCGCCGTAGCCGCACACGGTCTCCAGCGCGTGGGCGATGGTGTGCCCGTAGTTGAGCACGGCGCGCGCGCCGCGATCGTGCGGATCCTCGTCGACGATCCGCGCCTTCCAGCGCACGCAGCGCGTGACCAGCTCCTCGAGCAAGGCGGGGTCGTGAAGCGCATCGACGCGCCGCTCGATCAGCTCGAACATGCCGGCGTCGAAGATCACGGCGGTCTTGATCACTTCGGCGTAGTCCGCCACCAGCTGCGCCGGCGGGAGGGTGGTCAGCAGGTCGGGATCGATAACGCTTTGCCGCGCCGGGTAGAAGGCGCCGACGAGGTTCTTGCCCGCCGCCAGGTCGACGGCCACCTTGCCGCCGACGCTGCTGTCGATCTGGGCCAGCAGCGTGGTGGGTACCTGGATCAAGGGAACCCCTCGCAGGTAGGCGGCGGCCACGAAACCGGCAAGGTCGCCCACCACGCCGCCGCCCAGGGCGATGATCGGGTCGCCGCGCTCGGCGCCCTGCTCCGCCAGCCAGGCCCAGAGTTCGTGAGCCGTCGCGACGGATTTGCTGGATTCGCCAGGGGGAACCGCTCGTGCGTTGACGGCGACGCCGTCGCGAGCCAAGTCCGCGAGAATGCGCTCGCCGTGCAGTTGCATCACGGTGGTATCGGCGATCACCCAGGCCCGCGGCGGCAGCTGCTCCCGGGCCAGCACCTGCGCCAGCCGGCCGCTGGCGCCGCGCACGATCTGGATGTGATCCATCGTGTCCATCAGGCGGGTCGGGAGGCCATGGCGGCGCGCACCTCGGCGGCCAGTGCGTCCGCGACCTCGTCCACCGAGCATTGGTCGGTATCGACGTGCACGTGGGCCTGCCGGTAGGCGGCTTCGCGCGCCGCGATCAGGTCGGCAAGGCGGCGCCGCGGATCGTCGCCGAGCATGGGCCGCGGCTCAGCCGCCAGTCCGGCTTCCAGGCGGGCGGCGGCCACGCCCGGGCTGACCTGCAACCAGGCGACCAGGCCGCGCGCGAGCAGCCGCTCGCGGGTCGGCGCGTCGGCCATGGCGCCGCCGCCGAGCGCTCCGACGGCGCACGGATGAGCGCTCAATGCATCCACCACGTCCCGCTCCAGGGCGCGAAACGCCGGCTCGCCGTCCTCGGCGAAGATCTGCGGGATTGACCGGCCGTCGCGCGCCGTAATCTCGACGTCGCTGTCCCAGGCGGACCAGCCCAGCCGGGTCGCCGCGGCCGCGGCGACCGACGACTTGCCGGCGCCGCTCATGCCCACGAGGAACAATCGGTCCACGGGGCGGCGTCCGCTCACGTGGCCGCGGGGGCTGCCCGCGAGGCCGCCCGCTGCGCGCGCACCGCGGCCGCGATGTCCTCCATGTTGTCGCCGCCGAACTTCTCGAGCAGCGCGTCGGCCAGCACCAGCGCCACCATGGCCTCGCCGATCACGCCTGCCGCCGGCACTACGCACACATCCGAGCGCTCGAAGTGCGCCTGGGTGCGCTCAAGGGTCTTGACGTCGACGGTTTGCAGCGGCGTGCGCATGGTCGAGATGGGTTTCAGGGCGCCGCGCACGATCAGCGGCTGCCCGTTGGTCATGCCGCCCTCGGTGCCCCCGGCGCGATTGCTCAGGCGCGTCCAGCCGCGCGCCTGCGTGCGATCGATCTCATCGTGCACGTCGTGGCCCCGGCGCGCGGTGTTGTCGAAGGCGCTGCCGATCTCCACGCCCTTGACGGCGTTGATGCTCAGGATGGCCTGCGCCAGGCGCCCGTCGATTTTGCGGTCCCAGTGCACGTGGCTGCCAAGGCCGATGGGTAAGCCCCAGGCGACGACCTCGAACACGCCGCCCAGGGTCGAGCCGGCCTCACGGGCGGCGTCGATGGCCTCGATCATGGCGTCGGCCCGCGCCGGCGTGACGGCCCGCACCGGCGAGGCCTCGACCTCGTCCCAGGGCCAGGTGTCCGGCTGCAGCGGGTCGAGGTCGGGCGTATCGTCCACGGGACCGACGCGAGCCGCGCGGCTGCGGATCTCGATGCCGGCGGCCGCCAGCAGCCGCCGCGCCACCGCGCCCGCGGCGACCCGCGAGGTGGTCTCGCGCGCGCTGGAGCGCTCCAGGATGTTGCGCAGGTCGTCGGTGCCGTATTTGACCATGCCCGCCAGGTCGGCGTGACCGGGTCGGGGCTTGGTGACCGGTGGAATCTCCCCGTCGATCGGCTCCACCGCCATCTTCTCCTGCCAGTTGGCCCAGTCGCGGTTCTCGATGAGCAGGGCCACCGGACTGCCCAAGGTGCGGCCGTGGCGCACGCCGCTGCGGATGGTGGCCTGGTCGCGCTCGATCTGCATGCGCCCACCGCGACCGTAGCCGCCCTGCCGCCGCGCCAGATCGGGATTGATGTCGTCCGCGGTGAGGGCAAGGCCGAACGGCAGCCCCTCGACGATGACCGTCAGTCCGGGGCCGTGCGACTCGCCGGCGGTGAGAAAACGAAGGCGTCCCATGGTGCTAGGCCCCTGACGCGGCCAGCGCGTGGCGGGCAGCGTCCATCATAGTGCCCACGGGCGCCGGCCGACCCAGCCACCGCTCGAGGCTGGCGGCGCCCTGCAAGACCAGCATCTCCAGCCCGCCGAGCACGCGGCAGCCGATGGACCGCGCGTGGGCCAGCAGGGGCGTTTCGGCGGGGCGGTACACGATGTCGCAAACGAACAGGCCGTCGTGCAGCCACGACAGCGACAGTGGAGCCCCCAGCGGGTCCGGGCCTCCCGCCATGCCGAGGCTCGTGGCGTTCACAAGCAACGCGGCCCTGCGCAGCTCGCTCGACAGCGCCGGGTCGTCGAGGCCGCAGCTCGTGACGGCGATGGGCTGACCGGTGAGCGCCGCCGCCAGCGCGTCGGCGCGTTCGCGGCGCCGGTTCGCCAGCGTGAGATGCTCGACGCCGAGGTCGGCGAGCGCCCAAGCCACGGCGCGGCCCGCCCCGCCCGCGCCCAACAGCACGGCGCGCCTGCCGGCCGGGTCGAAGTCGCCGTGCTCGGTGAGCGCGCGCGCAAACCCTTCGACGTCGGTGTTGTCGCCGATGAGACGGCCGTCGCGGGCGTCGACCGTGTTCACGGCCGCCAGGCGCTCGGCGGCCGGCGTGCGCACATCGACCAGCTCGGCCACGCGCAGCTTGTGCGGAATGGTGACGTTGAGTCCGCGCCATTCGCCGCGGCGGGCCTCGCGCAGTCGGGCTTCGACGTCCTCCGGCGGCGTCGGGACGGCCTGATAGACCGCGGACACGCCCAGGGCGTCGAGCGCCGCCTGCTGAAACGCCGGAGACAGCGTGTGTCCGAGCGGCCAGCCGATCACGCCGAAGCGGAGGTCGCGGCTCATTCGCTGAGTGCTGCCAGGTCGTCCCAGAAGCCGGGATAGGACACCGCGGCGCTGGACGCGCCGTCGATGGTGACGGGGCCGTTGCCCGAGAGGGCGGCGGCCGCCGCCAGCATGGCGATGCGGTGATCGCCGGCGGCGTCGGCGCGGCCGCCGCCGACGCGTTGGCCGCCGGCGGTCACGAAGCCATCGGGCTGCTCGTCAACCTCGACGCCAAGCGCCGCGAGCGCGGTAGCAGTCGTGCGCAGCCGGTTGGACTCCTTGGCGGCCAGCTCGGCGGCGTCGCTGAGCCGGGACTCGCCGTCGGCGTGCGCGGCCAGCAGCGCCACCAGTGGGGCCTCGTCAATGAGTCGCGGCACGAGGTCGCCGCCCGCGTCGGCGGCGCGCAAGGACGATGACCGGGCCACGACGGTCCCCACGGGCTCCGGCTCGCGGCGCTCGATCTCAACGCTCACGTCGGCGCCCATGGCGCGCAGCACGTCGAGCAGGCCGGTTCGCAGCGGGTTGAGACCCACGTCGCGGATGGTGATGGCCGCATCGGGGTGGACCACGGCCGCCGCGATCCAAAACGCCGCCGATGAGAAGTCGCCCGGAATGTCAAGGTCGAGCGGCGCCAGCGACCCATTGGGCTCACAGGTGACCATGGCACCGTCGGTGGTCACGTTCGCGCCCTGCCCGCGCAGCAGGCGCTCGGTGTGGTCGCGTGACGGCGCCGGCTGCTCGAGGGAGGTGGGACCTTCAGCTTGGAGCGCGGCGAGCACGACGGCCGACTTGACCTGCGCGCTGGCCACCGGCGACTTCAGATTGGCGCCATGCAGCCGGGCCGGCGCGAGGGCCATGGGTGCGCGGGCACCGTCGGCGCGGGCGTGGATGTGGGCGCCCATGGCGCGCAGCGGCTCGACCACCCGACCCATCGGACGTCGCCGCAGCGAGTCGTCGCCGGTGAGGAACGAGTGGAACGGCCGGCCGGCGAGAATGCCGCTGACAAGGCGCAGCGTGGTGCCGCTGTTGCCGCACCAGAGCACGTCGGCCGGCTCGCGCAGGCCCGAGAATCCGCGGCCGCGGACCACCAGCTCGTCGCCGTGCACGGTGTGGTTTACCCCCAGGGCCGCGATGACGTCGGCCGTTGCTTGGGTATCGGCACCGAGCCCCGGTCGCCGAAAGCGCGAGTCCCCGGTCCCGATCGCGCCCAGCAGAAAGGCCCGATGCGTGATGGACTTGTCGCCCGGCACGCGCAGCTCGCCGCGCAACCGGCGCGCCGGTTGGACGACGCGGGCGCGCGCCGACGGCATCAGGTCACCGCGGCGGCGGGCGGCACCGTTCGCCCCAGGGCCTGCGCCATCGGCACGAGCTTGGCCATAAGCTGCGTGAAGTGGTCCAAGCTCAGACTCTGCGCCCCGTCGATCAGGGCCGTGTCCGGCGACGGATGCACCTCGAGCAACACGGCGTCGGCGCCGGCGGCGACCGACGCGAGCGTCATGGATTCCACCATGTGCCACTTGCCGGTGCCCTGCGACGGATCGACGACGATCGGAAGGTGCGTGGCGCGGCGCAGCAGCGGCACGGCGTTGAGGTCGAGCGTGAAGCGCGACTCGGTTTCAAAGGTGCGAATGCCGCGCTCGCACAGCAGCACGTTGGGATTGCCCGCCGCCAGGATGTACTCGGCGCACATGATCCACTCTTCGATGGTGTTGCCCATCCCCCGCTTGAGCAGCACCGGAGTTTCAAGCCGCCCCACCTCGTTGAGCAGGGGGTAGTTCTGCGCGTTGCGCGTGCCGATCTGCAGGATATCGGCGATGTCCGCGACTTCCTCGACCTGTCGCGGGTCGAGGATTTCGGTGATGATGGGCAAGCCGGTCACGGCCTTGGCTTCCTCGAGCAGCCGCAGGCCCTCGGCGCCCATCCCCTGGAAGCTGTAGGGCGAGCTGCGCGGCTTGAACGCGCCGCCGCGAAGAATCTGGGCGCCCTGCGCCGCCACGTGCTCGGCCGTGGCCATCAGCTGATCGCGGCTCTCCACCGTGCACGGTCCCGCCATGACGGCGACCGAGCCGTCGCCGATCGTGACGCCGCCGACGGTGATGGCGGTGCGCGCCTGCCCGTTGCGCTGCGCCGCCAGCTTGTAGGGCGCGCCGACCGGCATGGCAGTTTCGACCCCCGGCATGCGCACGACCTGCTGCAGCAGCTCGGGCGGGCGGCTGCCGATCACCGCGATCACGGTCTTCTCGACGCCGTAGAGCATCCGCGTTTCCAACCCCTCGGCGCGGATGCGCCCGGCGACGGCCTCGATCTGGGCGCTGGAGGCCTGTTTGGCCAGGACGACGATCATGGGCGGGTTCTCCTTCGGTGGAATTCGGGAAACAAAAAAGCAGAGGTGTTGACCTCTGCTGCCGGCGCGTTCTCGACCGTGGGGCTACATCGCGTGCACACCCAGCCGCGCCGGCCGCGTAAACGCGAAGGTATACCGCTCGACCCGGCTGATGCGTGGCATGCGTAAGCCTGCGCCGTCTCTGTGCGCCGCGAGTGTGCGCGCGAAGCATCGATTCGTCAACGGTGAACCACAAGAGTCACGATCCGTCCCGCGCCGACCGCCGCGGTTCCATGATTCGACACGCTGCGTGTGCCGGCGAACGGTTGGGACGGAGGGTGCGTATATGCTTAATCGCTCCGGCCGGATCGATGTGAGTGACACGGCGTTGAACGGCGACTGGCAACGGCCGGCCTCCGAGGCCGAGCTCGTGACCGCGTGGCTGCAGCAGGCGACGCGGCGCGGCCCGTGGCGCGATAGCGCCGGCCGCACCGTCACCGTCATCTATCCCGGGCGTTGGACCGGCCGGCCGGGCCCGGATCTGCGCGACGCCATCGTGACCATCGACGACGGACCGGCGCGCCGCCTCGATCTCGAGGCGCATCTGGCGGCCGCCGACTGGCGGCGGCACGGTCACGATCGCGATCCGGCCTACGCCGGCGTCGGCCTGCACCTGGTCTGGGAGCTGGGCGCCCACCCGCCCGCGGCGGGGCCGCCGGCCATCGCCCTGGCGTCCGCGCTTTCGGGGGCCGCTGCGCCGGTCGCGGCCGACCCATCGTCGGCTCGCGAGGCGTTGCCATGCCGACGATCCGGTCCGGCGGACGCAGCCTCCCGCCGCGAGACCGTCGACGCCATCAAGCGACAGGGCCAGCGCCGCCATGCCGAGCGCACGGCGGCGATGGAAGGCAACATCGCCGCGCTGGGGCCCGATCAGGCGCTGCACCAGGCAATCTTACGCGCGCTGGGCTATCGACCGAACGCCGAGGCGTTCGAAGCCCTGGCCGGCTGCGTGACGAGCGGCCTCAGCGAGGCGCTGGCAGCCAACGGCGCGGCCGCCGGCCTGGCGGTGCTCGAAGCCGTGCTCATGGGCGCCGCCGGGCTGCTGCCCATGCAGCGGCCCGGACTGCCGGCCGATGGCTACGCGCGCATGCTGCAGCGCATCTGGCAATCCTACGGGCGTCTCACGTGCCTGCAGGCGGCGGACTGGACCTTGCAATCGGTGCGGCCGGCCAATCGCCCGACGCGCCGCATCGCGGCGGCGGCTCGGCTGCTGTCGGGCGCGCCGGAGCCGGGCCAGAGCCTGGTGGACACCGTGTTGGCGGACGTGCGCCGCGCGGCCGCCGCGTCGGATCTGCGCCGGCTCCAGGCGCGGTTTGAGGTTGCCGAGACGCCGGGCGCCTATTGGGCCCGGCATTTCGACTTTGGGAAACTCACGCGGCGGCCGGCGCCCGCGCTGGTGGGCGCCGCTCGGGCGCGGGAGATCCTGGTCAACGCCGTGCTCCCGTTTGCCGCGGCCATGGGCCATGCCCTGGGACATCCCGGCCTGCCGCGGGCGAGCGCCGCGGTCCTCGCCGCGCTGCCGGGCGGCATGTGGAATCAAGACTCGCGCTACATGGTCCAAACGCTGGGGATCGAGCGCCGCGGCCTCGGCGGGGCCCAGGCGCAGCAAGGGCTCCTGCGGCTCCACCGCCGCTGGTGCCGGGACAAGCGCTGCGGCGGCTGTCCGATGGCCCGCTGCGCCGCGACGCCGCGCGTGGAAGCGGCTCCCGCCTAGGGCCTTCGTCCCGCGGCGATCGCGACGCTAGCCGCCTGAGTTCAGGGCCAGCTCGCCCGCGACGGCCTCCGCCGCCGCCAGGGCCTCGTCGGCCGACTGCCGGCCGAAGATCGCGGCTTGCACCTGCGTCTGCAGCTCGTGTTCCCAGGACAGAAACCAGCGCTCCCACAGCCGCTCCACGGGACGCGCGGCGGCCAAGATCGACGTCAGGGCGCTCGGGTCGATCCAGGCTGCCAGCTCATCCTTGACGTCTGGACGGTCGAGCAGCTGGCGGTAGGCGGGAATCAGCCCCTCCTGCCGCAGCCAGAAGGCCGCCGAGGCATAGTCGCCGGCGGGTCCCGGACCGCCGAGATAGTTCACGAGGTCGACGGCATCCGCCGGCCGCGGCGTGTTGGCAGCCACCGAATAGAGGGGCGTCCAGGCGACGGTGCCCAGCGGCGAGGCGATGCCCGGGATCGGCGCCACGCCGAAGGCGCCTGGCGAGGCCTGATTGAGGCGGCGGAGTACATGGGCGCCGACGATGCTGAAGATGTGCTGCTCGCGGGCCAGCGCGTCGTAGGTGGCCAAGCCGAAGTCGGGATCCACCACATTCGACACGGCGCTGGCGTCGCGCAGCCATTCCAGCACCGCGACCGCCGCCGGATCGGGGCCATCCGGCGCCGCCAGCCGGCCGCCGGACGCATAGACGAGCCCCCACCATGGAAGGTTGGTAAACACCTTGGGCGCGAGGTTCAGGGAAATGCCGAACTCGACGATCTGCCGCCGCGCGGCGTCGCGGCAAACGTCGGTGAGCTCTTCGAGCGTGCTCGGCTCGGGTGCGCCCACGCGCTCCAGCAGCTGCCGGTTGTAGGCCAGCAGCATCACGTCGGCGTAGTACGGCAGGCCGACCACCTGTCCGCCGAGGGTGACGGCCTGGCGGGCGTGGGGCCACATGGCGTCCAGCACCGCGCGCCAGGTGTCCTCGGCGCCCATGGTTTGCAACGCGCGACCCGACCACCACGCGCCAACCAAGCCGTCGCGCGCCTGCACGACGTCCACCGAGGGCAGGCGGGTCAGCGCCTCGAGGGCTCGCACCGGATAGTCTTGCTGCGCCTGCTCGTGGAGCACCCGAACGTCGCCGCGATACTGTTCGAAGGCGTCGAGGCGCTGCCGCAGCAGGTCCGGCCGGAACGGCCAGCCCAGCAGGCGCAGCTGCGCTGGAGCCTGAGGCTGCGGCGCAGCGGTGGACGGCGCCGTTGGGATCGGCGAGGGCGCGGGCGTCACCTCCGGCGCCGCGTCGCCGCAGGCCGCGAGCGTGGCGGCGGCTCCCAATCCCGCGCCGAGCACCTGACGGCGCGAGAAGCGGCGGCGCCGGCGCACCGCTGGGCGTTGGACGTTCGACATAGGCTGAAAGTGTAGCCCGGAGCGGGCGTCGGGCCACGCTCTCGCCGGGACTGCCGGGACGCCTTAAGATGTAAGACATCACACTGAGCATTGTTGACACATTCACACTCAATCTTTAGACTCGGTCTCGATGGGTCGCAGTGGAGAGCAGTCCGTGCTGGATGACCTGACGGCGTCTGTCGACGAAGCGTCGGCGACCACGGCCGAGACGCGCTCGGAGCTGGCGATCATGCCCCTGGTGCCGCTGCTCGATTGGGTCGCGTTCCCGGAGATGGCCATGCCATTGCAGGCCAGCCGGGACGCCTCGTTAGCCGCCGTGGCGGCCGCCGAGACGCGCGGGGGCCGCGTGGTGCTGGTGGCGCAGCGGCGCGCCAGTGACAAGGTTCGTCCAACGGACCTCTTTGACGTCGGCACCATTGCCGAGGTCATTCGCAAGCTGCGCATGCCCGACGGCAGCCAGCAAGTCTTGCTGCAGGGCTGCCAGCGCGCCCGGCTCGAGTCCGTGGAGGAGCGCGAAGGACATCTTGTCGCCCGCGTCGAACCCGTGGAGGTTCCCCACGAGTCATCGCTGGAGCTCGAGGCTCTGCGGCGCGTGGTCGTGGCGCAAGTCGAGGCGGTAGTCGAGGAGACCAACACCTTTCCCCCCGACGTCGTGGCCATGACGCGACGCGCTTCCGATCCGAGCTGGCTGTGCGACTACATCTGCTTTTCTTCCGACATGCCGATGCGAGAGCGCCAGGATGTGTTGGAAGCGTTCGATCCCGTCGAGCGCCTGCGGCGCGTGGCCCGCTACCTGGCGCGCCAGGCGGAGATGTTGGACATCCGCAACAAGATTCAAGGCGAGATTCAGGACGGCATTGAGAAAGTCCAGCGCGATTTCTATCTGCGCGAGCAGCTGCGGGCGATCCAGCGCGAGCTCGGAATCTCAAACACCCAGATCGACGACACCGACGAGCTGAGTCGACGGGTAGAGGAAGCCGACCTGCCCCCGGTGGTGCACGAGAAAGCCGAGCACGAAATCAGCCGGCTCGAAGCCACGCCCCCGACCTCGCCGGAGATCGGCGTGATCCGCGGCTACCTCGACTGGCTCCTCGGCTTGCCCTGGAACGCGGAAACCACGGACCGCCGCGATCTGCGGCGCGCGCGGCGGGTGCTGGAGCGCGACCACTACGGCCTGGTGCACGTCAAGCAGCGGGTGCTGGAGTTTCTGGCGGTGCGCATGCTGTCGGACGCCTTCCGCACGCCGATCCTGTGCCTGGTCGGACCGCCCGGCGTCGGCAAGACCAGCCTGGGGCGCTCAGTGGCCCGGGCGCTGGGCCGGGAGTTCGTGCGCATCTCGCTCGGCGGCGTGCGCGACGAGGCGGAAATCCGCGGCCATCGCCGCACCTACGTGGGGGCCTTGCCGGGCCGCATCGTGCAAGCCATGCGCCGCGCGGGCTCACGCAACCCGGTGCTGCTGCTTGACGAGGTCGACAAGATCGGGCGCGACTTCCGCGGCGATCCCTCGTCCGCCCTGCTGGAAGTGCTCGATCCGGAGCACAACCACAGCTTCACCGACCACTATCTCGAAGTGCCGCTCGATCTGTCGCGCGTGCTGTTCGTCACCACGGCCAATGACGCCGAAGCCATCCCCGCGGTGCTGCGCGATCGGATGGAGGTCATTGAGCTGCACGGGTACACCGAGGACGAGAAGGTTCGCATCGCCGACGGGCATTTGCTCCCGCGCCAGCTCAAGCAGCACGGGCTCGGCGGACGCGGCATCGAGTTCTCGGACCGCGCCATTCGCGAGGCGATCCGGCACTACACCCGCGAGGCCGGCGTGCGCAACCTCGAGCGCGAGCTCGGGTCGGTCTGCCGCAAGCTGGCGCGACGCGTGGCGGACGGGCGGCGCATCGCGCGCCGGGTCACCCCGCGCGTGGTGCGGTCGCTGCTCGGCGCGCCGCGCTATCTGCCGGAAGACGACGACCGCTCGCCGCTGGTGGGCGTCGCGACCGGTCTGGCCGTCACGCCGTTCGGCGGCGAGGTGCTCGACGTGGAGGCGTCCGCCGTGCCGGGCAGCGGCAAGCTGCGCCTCACCGGTCAGCTGGGCGACGTGATGCGCGAGTCGGCGCAGGCCGCGCTGTCCTACGTGCGGGCGCGGGGGGACGCGTTCGGCATGGATCGACCCGAATTTGGACAGACGGACGTGCACGTGCACGTGCCGGCGGGCAGCGTGCCCAAGGACGGCCCCTCGGCGGGCATCACCATGAGCACGGCCATCATGTCGGCCGTGGCCGGCGTGCCCGTGCGGCGCCAGGTGGCCATGACCGGCGAGGTCACGCTGCGCGGCCGTGTCCTGCCCATTGGGGGACTCAAGGAGAAGGTGCTGGCGGCGCACCGCGCCGGCCTGCGCACCGTGGTGGCGCCGGCCGAGAACCGCGCCGATATCGACGACGTGCCCACAAAGGTCCGACGACAGATGCGCTTTGTGTGGGTGGACGACATGGACGCGGTCCTGACGACCGCTTTGATGACACCGGCGACGAGCCGGCCCGCGCCCCAGGGCGCGACGGCCTAGGAGGCAGAGCGAATGGCAACCAAGATCATCGGCATCGACCTCGGCACGACGAACTCCGTCGTGGCCGTGATGGAGGGCGGCGCGCCCACCGTGGTCACCAACAGCGAGGGCTCGCGCATCACGCCCAGCGTGGTGGGCTTCGCCAAGGACGGCCAGCGGCTGGTGGGCCAGCTGGCCCGGCGCCAGGCCGTGATGAACCCCGAGAACACCATCTACTCCGCCAAGCGCTTCATTGGCCGCCGCTACGACGAAGTCGGCGACGAGCGCAGCGCGGTGACCTTCGACGTGGTCCAGGGCAAGGCCGGCGAGGCGCTGATCAAGATTCCCGAGCGCGGCCAGGAGATCACGCCCGAAGAGATCGCGTCGATGGTGCTGCAGAAGCTCAAGCAGGAAGCCGAGCGCTATCTGGGCGAATCGGTCACCGATGCCGTGATCACCGTGCCGGCGTATTTCAACGACTCGCAGCGCCAGGCCACGCGCAATGCCGGCGAGGTCGCCGGGCTGAACGTGCGCCGGATCATCAACGAGCCGACCGCGGCGGCCCTGGCCTATGGCCTGGACAAGAAGGGCGCCGAGACGATCCTCGTCTGGGACCTGGGCGGCGGCACCTTCGACGTGTCGATCCTGGAGGCCGGCGACGGCGTGTTCGAGGTCAAGGCCACCAGCGGCGATACGCATTTGGGCGGCGACGACTACGACCGCCGCATCGTCGATCACGTGGCCGACGGGTTCCAGCGCGATCAGGGCATCGACCTGCGCCAG
>DAOUHO010000145.1:0-17309 GCA_034428595.1 Chloroflexota bacterium
CACGAGGCCACGGCCTGGGACCACCGCCAGCACCACGACGCCCTCGCGGCTTGACACCTTACGCACCTGGGGTGTCTTGTGGGCGCCCGCCGGAATCGAACCGGGCAGCCACAAGAGCTGCCCCTACGCCGAACGACCGACGCGCGCGCCGAAGGCAGCTCGGTCGGGCCCCTCTCCCTCGATTGGAGAGGGCTGGGGTGAGGGTGAACGTGAAAACGCCTCCGCTAGGTCCACGATGTGAGCGCGCAGAGTGCACTTTGGGCTGCCTCAGACCGTACACTCACCCCAGCGCAGGACCGCGCCGAAAACCCATGACGTCCGAACCCGTGCTCTCCAGCCGGGAGCCTTCCGCCGCCGTCGGGCGGGCTGTGGCGGATCTGGAGACCCCGGCCCTGGTGATCGACCTGGCGGTGCTCGACGC
The DNA here is from genome assembly GCA_034428595.1 of Chloroflexota bacterium. Taxonomy (GTDB): domain Bacteria; phylum Chloroflexota; class UBA11872; order UBA11872; family UBA11872; genus JAJECS01. The sequence continues at coordinate 422 of DAOUHO010000145.1, forward strand.
CAACATCGCGCGCCTCACGGCCACCGCGCGCAAGGCGGACGCCAGGCTGCGTCCGCATGTCAAGACCCACCGCATGGCGGCGGTCGCTGATCGTTTGCGGCGAGCGGGCGCGGAGGGCATCTGCTGCGCCAAGCTCGGCGAGGCCGAGGCCTTTGCCGACGCCGGCTTCGACGACATCTTCATCGCCAACCAGGTCGTCGGAGCCTCCCGGCTCATTCGCCTCGTGGAGCTTGCGGCGCGCACCCGTCTCGCCGTCGGCGTCGACCATGCCGAGCACGTGCGGGCGCTCGGTGCGGCATTTGAGCCGGGCGCCGCGAGGATCGACGTCGCAATCGAGATCGACACCGGCCAATGTCGCACCGGCGTGGCAAGCGCCGAGGCCGCCGTTGCCCTCGCCCGTCAGATCGAGGATGCCGACGGCCTCAACCTGCGCGGCATCTACACCCATGAGGGCCACGACTATCAGGCCGCTGATCCGGCCGGCGTCCACGCCGCCGCCGCGGAAGCCCAGCAGCTGATGACCAGCGTCGCCGAGGCCATCCAGGCTGCCACCGATGCGCCGTGCGAGGTGAGCATGGGCTCTTCGCCGTCGTTCCTGCTTGAGTCGTTCCACGCGCCGATTGACGAGCTGCGTCCGGGCACGGCCGTGTTCAACGACGCGTCGCACGCGCATCTCGTGGGACACGCCAATTGGTGCGCGGCAACGGTGCTGGCGACGGTGGTGAATCTGCCGGCGCCCGACCGCGTGGTCACCGACGCCGGCGCCAAGGCGCTCACCTCCGACCGGCGCGGCCCCGGCGTGCTGGAAAATACCGGCCACGGCATGGTGGTGGGCCATCCCGAAGCCGTCATCACCAGCGTGTCCGACGAGCACGGCGTAATCTCCGCGCCGGACGCGAGCGCCTTCGCCATCGGTCAGACGCTGCGCGTGATTCCCAACCACATCTGTCCCTGCGTGAATCTCTACGACCATGCCTTCGCCGCGCGGGGCGGTATCGTTGAGGCCGTTTGGCACGTCACCGCGCGCGGTCGCAGCCAGTAGCGGCCCGTAGTCGCAACACGGCGGAGGGACGCATGGGTCGATTGGATGGACAGGTTGCGCTGGTCACGGGAGCCGGGGGCGCCATCGGCACCGCCGCCGCCCTGGCGCTCACGCGCGCCGGGGCTCGGGTGGCGCTCACCAGCCGCACGCCCAACCGCCTGGCTGGCGCAGTTCGCGCTCTGGAGACTGCGGGTGCCGCGGATGTCCCCACCTACGTCGCCGACTTCATGGACCCATCCCAAGTTGACGCGCTCGCGAGTTGGGCGGCGGAGACGTTGGGCGGCGTCGACGTGCTGGTCAACAACGCCGGCGCCAACTCGTCCCACCGCAGCTCGGCGTCGGCGGACGCCGCGCTCGACGAGCTCTTCCGCATCAACGTCACCGCCGCGTCGATCCTCTGCCGCGGGCTGATTCCCGGCATGATCGAGCGTGGCGGCGGCACGATCGTGAGCGTGGCGTCGTTCGCCGTCTACAGTCCCGGACCGCTGGGCGGCGCGGCCTATGCGGCGTCCAAGGCGGCGCTGCTCAACTATATGGGCAGCGTGAACGCCGAGTTCCGCAACCGGGGCATCCGCGCCTGCACCGTCCTGCCCGGCGAGGTGGACACGCCGCTGCTCGCGCAGCGGCCGCGCCCGCCGACGGCCGAGGACCGCGCCACCATGATCGGTGCCGACGACGTGGCCGACGCCATCGTCTTCTGCGCCGCCACGCCGTCGCGCACGCTCATCGAGGAGATCGCAATCCGACCCACCGTGCTGCGCGACACGACCGAAGACGTGCGCATCGCCTTACAGCAAGGCTGACCCGCTCGGTCTAGCCGCTAGGCAGGCGCCAACTGCCGCACGCCCAGATCGTCCAGCACCGCATTGATCACGAGCCGTTCCTCGTCGTTGACGCCGCGGAACGGTGGTCGCGACGGTCCGCCGTGGAGGCCCACGAAGTCCTGCGCCGCCTTGATAATCGCCGCGTCCTGTAGCTCCCGCCAGCCCGGGCCGCCCTCGCTCTGGTGCAACCACATATAGGGCCCGATCTTTGCGTGCCAGCGTTCCGCGCCGGCGAAGTCGCCGGCCTCGAGCAGGCGGAAAAACTCCAGCTCGAAATCGGGCCACCAGGTCGACGGACCGGAAATGAACCCGGTGGCGCCGTGCATGTAGGCCACCGTTGAGGTGTAGCCCAGCGAGTTGTCGATGAAGGCGAAGCGGTCGGCGAACCGATCCAGCGCCTCGACCATCGGCTCGATGATGTTCGGCGCGCCGTACTTGAGCGACACGATGCCCGGAAACTCCGCCAGCCGCCCAATGAGGTCCACGCCCAGGGACGTGCCGATGTCCTGCCGCCAGGACTGGTCGTAGATCATGATCCCGGCGTCGAGCGACTCAGCGAGGATCCGGTACCACTCGTACATGCCCTCCTGGCTGATCGGGTAGTAGCACGGCGGGGAGATCATCACGTACTCCGCGCCGGCGTCCACCGCGCCCTGTGAGAGGGCGATGACCTCGTCCAGATTCAGGCTTGCGGCGCCCGCCACCACGGGGATCCGACCCGCGGCGGCTTCCACCGTCACCGCCACCATGTCCCGGTGCTCCGAGGGCGAGAGGCTGAGGTACTCACCGCTGCCGCACGGCGAGATGATGAACCCCTTGCCGGTCTCCAGACCCGCGTCCAGCATGAACTGGATGTTCGAGCGCAGGGCGTCCAGGTCGAGGCGCAGGTCGTCGTCGAACGGCGCCATCACAAGGGCGGCGGGACCACGCAACTCGCGCAGGGCGCGGTCACTGGTAGGGGGCATAGGGCATCCTCCGGGAGTGCTGAGTCGGCGGCCAATACGAACCGCGCGTTGATCTGAGCACGCGCTCAGAATAGCGCCTGGCCCAGGGATCTCCTACTAGAGACTCGCGGTGAGTCGCCGGCCGACCAGACGCCCCAGGACGCGCGGCAACCACGCCGACAGCGTCAACAGCGGCGCCACGAAGGCCGGGTTGCGCGGCTCGCCCTCGTGCCCGCGCCGCGCAACCTCGTCGTCCCAGAGGTCGCGATACAGGCTGTAGACCGCCGGCACCATCACCGGGCGCACGATCTGGATCGCCGCCCAGGCCAGCGACGGCAGCATGGCCAGCAGCACGGCCTGGACCTCGGGCATCCCTTGCCAGGTGATCAGCAGCCCCGAAATCAGTAGAAATAGCGGTAACGCGACCGGTAAGCCCGCCACTACGAAGGTGCCGAGAATGCGGCCGGTGTGCTTGCCGCCCATCCGCCAGGCGTTCAGGGCCGCCAGCGTTCCCGGCTGGTTCTCGTGCACGGCCAGGAACGACGCGAGCAGCGTGCGGGTCTGGATATAGAGCCCAAGGCCGATCATGGCGGCGATCAGCGTCACCGATATGGCTGTGCCCAAGGCGCCGTCGTCCGGCAGTCCGCCAATCCGGCGTTGATAGAGGGCGACCAGCGTGCCCACCGGTACCCAGAACACCACCGAGGTGTGCAGGTTCGTCCAGATATACCGCGGCAGCCACGGCAGGCCCTGCCGCAACGAATCTCCCACGCCCAGCGTGCGTCCGGCGAATCCTGCCGCCACGGCCACCATCATCACCGCCGGCGCCACCTGGGCTGGAAAGAAGTCCAGCACCACGGCTCCAGCCGCTCGGCTGAATTCGGTGCCTGCCCCGGACACACTCAGCAGCGCGGCGCCGACCGCCGGGGCGGAAAACAGCACCACGAGCTGCGCATAGAGCCACGGGCTCGACCGCAGCACTTGGAGACCGGACCGGAAGTAATGCAGACCCGGACGCGGGCCGGAGTAGACGCCTTCCTTGACTACAGGACGCACTGCACCACGCTCATCAACTGTCGGGGTGGCTAGCTTCGCACGGATTCAGCAGGCCGTCTGGTAAGTGTTCGCCCGGCCATCCCCGCGGGCCGGGATTTCTCGCGACAATGCGGCAGCCAATCCGTGCAACCCAACATCGAAGGAGGCTGAACATGCGGCTGGAGGGCAAGATCGCCGCCATCACGGGTGGCGGCTCGGGCATTGGCCGCGCCTGCGCGCTGGCATTCGCGCGCGAGGGAGCCGACGTGGCGGTCGGCGACCTCGATTCGGAACGGGCCGCCAGCGTGGCCGACGAGGTGCGCGCGCTCGGCAGGCGCGCCCTGAACATGCCGATCGACGTGACCCAGCAAGACGACCTGGATCGGTTCGTCGACGGCGTCGTGACCGACCTCGGCGGCCTTACCGTATGGGTCGGCAGCGCCGGCGTCTCCATCGGAGCCATGTTCCTGGACCACACGCGCGAGGACTGGCGCCGCTTGATGGACCTCAACTTCGACGCCGTGGTCTTCGGCGCGCAGGCGGCGGCCCGCCGCATGGTGTCCGGCGGCGCGGGCTCCATCATCAACATCGCTTCGATCTACGGTGGACGCGCCGTCCGTGAGCGCATCGCCTACTGCACCTCCAAGGCGGCGGTCATCATGGCCACGCAGGTCATGGCCGTGGAGCTTGCGGAGCACGGCGTGCGGGCCAACTCCATCGGCCCCGGCTACACCGACACGCCGCTGTTCCGCGGCGCCCGCGAGGAGGGTGACGAGGCCATCGCCCCGTTGCTGTTGCGTGTCCCCGCCGGGCGCTTGGGCACGCCCGAGGAGATCGCCGCGGCGGCCGTGTTTCTGGCGTCGGACGAGTCGAGCTTTGTCACCGGCCACTGCCTCTTCGCCGACGGCGGCTGGCTGGTCAACGGCAACTGGTAGGGCGCCCGCGCTACGCTGTCGCCGACCGAGGCTCCGACACCGGATGGCAACCCGCCGGGAGGTGCGCCCGTGATCGACGTCGAGACCCTCGCGCGCCTGACGCCCGAGCAGCGCGAGCACTGGGACACGCAGGGCTATCTGGTACTGCCAGGCGTGCTGTCGTCCGACGAAATCGAACGCATCACCGCCGCCGTGGACCGCGTCGACGAGGCTTCGCAGCGCGCTGGCCGGTCCCCCGACGAGTGGCTGAGCACCCTCAACGTGATCGAGGAGGACGACGCCTTCCTGGATCTTATCGACCATCCGCGACATCTGGGCATCGTGATGGACCTGATGGGCGCCACGATCCAGCTGCTCGCGTCCCAGGTGATGGTGCGTCCGCCCACGCCGCATCCGGGCAGCCGCTGGCACTACGACGGTCCCAAGCCCTATCCATTTCCGAGCGCCGGCGGGCTCACGCCGCTGCTGCACCTCAAGATCGGCTGGTTCCTCACCGACCTGGACGCGCCCGACATGGGCAACTTCCTGCTCATTCCCGGCAGCCACCGCGGCAACTTTCCCCGTGACATCGCTAACGCGGACGCCCTCGCCTCGCCCAGCCGCTTCCAGGAGGTCGATGAGATCGACGCCGGGGTGCCGGGCGCCGTGCAGCTGCAGCTGCGTGCCGGTGACGCGATGCTGTTTCACAACGCGCTCTGGCATTCGGTCTCGCGCAACACGTCGAACGTGCGGCGCAAGAACCTCTTCTACGTCTACTCGCCGATCTGGATGCGGCTGGGCGACCGCGTATCCAGTTCACCGGAGCTCATCGCGCGCGCCGACCCCGTGCGGCGGCAGCTCCTGGGCGTGCTGGACCACGATCCCGCCGGCGTGCATCCCACCGACGCGGACGCGCCGCTGATCCGCCTCTGGGAGGGCAAGGGCTACGACCAGGTGTGGGTGGACCAGGTGATGAAATACATCGGCCTCGACGGGTCGTAAAGCGTGGCGACATTTCGTCAAGCCCGCGTAGGGGCGTCCCTCGTGGGCGCCCGTCCGGGTCGATCCGGGCAGCCACAAGGGCGGCCCCTACACCGAAACGGCAGCGCCCGGTGGCCCCAGTCCGGTGGCCCACGCTGCGCGCAGCGTGGGAGAGCGGCCGTGCTTGTACCTCGCGTGAAACGCCCGCCCAGCCCCAACTCGTAGCGCACTCCACAGCATCGGAGACCCCATGCCCAGCCTGAACCGCTCTCTCCTCCGTCGCGACGGCTACCTCATCCTGCGCAACGTCATCCCGGCCGACCGGCTCGACGCCGTGCGCAAAGCTTGCGAGGGCCTGCTGGAACGGCAGCGCGAGGTCTGGCGCCGCGAGGCCGGTCCCGACGATCCGCCCGGCGGCACGTGGGAGAAACATATGCAGCCGCGCGTGCCCGACTTCCATGCGCTGGTGGACGCGGAGACCGCGCCGGCGGTCGAGGTATGGCTCAGCGAGGCGATCCTGGGCACCAGCCGCGAGATGCTCAGCGGGACCGAGGCGGTGCCCATGCACATGATGATGATGTGCAACCCGCGCACCGACCACGGCCCCGCCAAGTGGCATCGCGACATTGGAAATAACGGGGTGGCGCCGCTGTGGCTGCTGCAAGAGGAGCTGGCCGAAACCGGCCCGCGCTACCTGCAGTGGAACCTGCCGCTTTACGACGACGACGTGCTCTGGGTGATTCCGGGCAGCCACCGCCGCCCCAACACACCGGAAGAGGATCGGCTACTGGCGGAGGATCCGCGGTCGCCGCTGCCGGGCGGCATGCCCGTGAAGCTCAGGGCCGGCGACGGCCTGATCTACTACCACAGCATGTTGCATTGGGGCAGCAACTACAGTCCGAAGCTGCGGCGCACGGTACACGGCGGGATTTCCGTGCACGCCATGCCGCGGGACCCGGGCTTCACGCGCCATCTCTCGCCCTCGTCTGCCGCCGCGTTCCAGACGTGGAACCGCCGCGCGGCGGAGCAGCGGGACCTCACCGCGCAGGCGCTGCAGGTCGTCCTGGACGGCGACGCGGTGGCCTTTCGCACGGCGCTCGAGGGCTTGCACCCCGGCGCCGGACCCGCTTCCAAGCTGACCCTTACGGCGTGCCTGGCCGAGGCCGCGCGGCACATTCACCTGCTCAGGCAGCCGGACTTCGACGAGTTGCCGGAGGACTTGCAGCGCGAGGCCAAGTCCCTCCATCCGCTCACACTGGGCTGGGGACCAGACTTTGGCGACTGGTTCAGCGACGCCGAGACCGACGAGCTCTGGCGCCGCTTCGACTGGCTGGCCCAGCGCCTCCACTCGGAGCCGCGGCAACCGGTGACGCTTGACGAGTTTGTTGGGAGCTGGTCCGGGTAGGCCGAGCGACCCCCGCAAGTTGGCGGACGGATGCCTACGGGCGACGGCTTCGTCATTCCCGCGGAGGCGGGAATCCAGGCCCGGCGATGCCCGTGTTCGTGTAGGGGCGCCCCTCGTGGGCGCCCGTCTGGGTGCATCCGGGTAGCCACATGGCCTACCCCTATACCGACTTGCCCGGCAGCCCACGCTGCGCGCAGCGTGGGAAACGCCGTGCTCATGTACCTTGCCCGAAACGACCAGCCCGAACCGCCGTGTAGGGCATCCCTGAGCACTGGAGACCCCATGCCCAGCCTGAACCGCGCTCTCCTCCGTCGCGACGGCTATCTGATCCTGCGCAACGTCATCCCGGCCGATCGGCTCGACGCGGTGCGCGAAGCCTGCGAGGGCTTGCTGGACCGGCAGCGGGAAATCTGGCGCCAAGAGGCCGGGCCCGACGATCTGCCCGGCGGCGTGTGGGACACGCGTCCGCAACCGCGCGTGCCGGCATTCGAAAATCTGGTGGATGCGGAGACCGCCCTGGCGGTCGAGCTATGGCTCAGCGAGCCGATCATGGACGCCAGCCGCGAAATGCTCAGCGGCACCGAGGCGGTGCCCATGCACATGATGATGATGTGCAACCCGCGGACCGACCACGGCCCCGCCAAGTGGCACCGCGACATTGGGCGTCTCGAAATGGCCCCGCTGTGGCTGCTGCAGGAGGAGTTGGCCGAAACCGGTCCGCGCTATCTGCAATGGAACCTGCCGCTCTACGACGACGACGTGCTCTGGGTCGTGCCGGGCAGTCACCGCCGCCTGAACACGCCGGAAGAGGACCGGCACCTGGCCGAGGACCCACGGTCGCCGATGCCGGGAGGAATGCCGGTGGAGCTCAAGGCCGGCGACGGCTTGATCTATCACCACAGCATGTTGCACTGGGGCAGCAACTACAGCCCAAAGCGGCGGCGCACGGTGCACGGCGGCATCGCGGTGCACGCCATGCCGCGAGATACCGGCTTCACCCGGCATCTGTCTCCGTCCGCCGCCGCCGCGTTCCAGGCTTGGAACCGCCGCGCGGCGGAGCAGCGGGATCTCACCGAGCGGGCGCTGCGCGGCGTCCTGGATGGTGACGCTGACGCCTTTCGCACGGCCCTCGAGCGATTGCACGCCGGCGCCGGACCCGCCGCCAAGCTGGCCCTCACGGCCTGCCTGGCCGAAGCCGCGCGGCACATGCATCTGCTCAAGGAGCCGGGATTCGACGATCTGCCGGACGACATGCAGCGCCAGGCCACGCACCTCCACCCGCTCACGCTGGGCTGGGGTCCGGCCTTCAGCGAGCGCTTCAGCGAAACGGAGGCCGACCAGCTCTGTCGCCGCTTCGATTGGCTGGCGCAGCGCCTCCACGCCGTCCCGCGGCAGCCGGTGACGGTGGACGATTTCGTCGCGAGTTGGGCGGTTTGATTCCCCTCTCGCACGAGGTGTTTGCGTAAGCCGGTAGGGGCGACGCATGCGTCGCCCCTACGCCAGGCATCCTGTGCGGCTTGAGGTTTGATCGGCCTGAATTCCGGCCTCGGATCAAGTACGGGGCAGGCTGTTCGCCGGAATGGCGAAGGGGTTACGGAACGACTCTGTGGGGGTGTTCGGTATTTGTGTGGTGGGCAGTCTTGCGTTAGGGTGGGCGGACGATGTCCGGCGTTACTGGCGGTGCACTTCTGTATAGCCAGCCAGACTCCGCATGAACGCCGCGCAGCTTGCCGACCGGCTCTCGGGCGACGCGGAATTTGCTCGCGGCGTCACGGCCTGGAAGGTCCGACCCGCGCGCGAGGCGCGGTACGGCGACTGGCCGGAGGGCGTCGCGCCGGTGCTGCGGCGGGCCCTGGAGCAGCGCGGCGTGCGGGAGCTCTACATCCATCAATCCGAGGCCATCGCGCGCGTGCTCGGCGGCGAGGACGTCTGCATCGTGACCGGCACGGCCTCGGGCAAGACCCTCTGCTACAACGTGCCGGTCGTCCAGGCCATCCTGGACGATCCCCAGGCCCGCGCGCTCTACCTCTTCCCCACCAAGGCCCTGGCGCAGGACCAACTCGACGAGTTGTACTCGCTAGTCCAGGTCGCCGAGGCGGACATCAAGACCTTCACCTACGACGGCGACACGCCGACGACCGCGCGGCGCAAATTGCGGCAGGCCGGGCACGTGGTCATCACCAATCCCGACATGCTCCACCAGGGCATCCTGCCGCACCACACCCAGTGGACCCGGCTATTCGAGAACCTGCGCTTCATCGTGCTCGACGAGCTGCACGTCTATCGCGGCATCTTCGGCAGCCACCTGGCCAACGTGCTGCGGCGGTTGCTGCGTGTGGCCGAGTTCTACGGCTCGCGACCGCAGATCGTGGCCTGCTCCGCCACCATCGCCAATCCCAAGCAGCTGGCCGACCGGCTCACCGACCGCGACCTAGCGGTGGTCGACGACGACGGCTCGCCGCGCGGTGAGAAGCACCTGATCTTCTACAACCCCCGCGTCGTGAACGCGCAGCTGGGGATTCGGGCTTCCGAGATCGACGCGGCGGCGGAGATTGCCGGGGTGCTGCTGGGCAACGACATCCAGACGCTCACCTTCGCCCGCAGCCGCACGGCCGCCGAGCTGCTGTTGAGCAAGCTGCGGGGCGGTCCGCACCTGGGCCGCGGTGAGGTGCGCGGCTATCGCGGGGGCTACCTGCCGGCCGAACGCCGCGAGATCGAGGCGGGCCTGCGCGACGGCACGGTGCGGGCGGTGGTGGCCACCAACGCACTGGAGCTGGGAGTCGATATCGGGCAGGCGCAGGCGGCGGTGCTGTGCGGCTATCCGGGGTCGCTGGCGAGCTTCTGGCAGCAGGTGGGCCGCGCCGGACGCCGCCGCGAATCGTCGGTGGCGGTCTACGTTGCCGGATCCAGTCCGCTGGACCAGTTTGTGGCGCGCAACCCCGACTTCGTGCTGCGCGAGTCGGTCGAGTCGGCGCTGATCAATCCCGACAACGTCTACGTCTACACCAGCCACCTCAAGTGCGCCGCGTTCGAGCTGCCGCTGGTCGAGGACGAAACCTTCGCCGTGTCCACCACGGACGGCGCGGTGCGGATGCTCGTCGACGAGGGCATCCTGCACCAGGCCGGCGGCACCTATCACTGGACCGCCGACGACTACCCGGCCCAGTACGTGAGCCTTCGCACCGGCACGCTCGACAACATCGTCATCGTGACCGACGAGAGCCGCCCGCAGGTGATCGGCCAGGTGGACCGCTTCTCCGCGCCCACGCGGGTGCACGAGGACGCGATCTATCTCCACGACGGACGCCAATTCCACGTCAACCGCCTCGACTGGGAGCAGGGCAAGGCGTACGTGGAAGAGGTTTCGGTGGAGCACTACACCGTCGCCAGCATGAACGTAAACGTCGCCGTGCTCGACGACTTCGAGCAGCAGGCCGACGCGCCGCTTGGGCGCTCGTGGGGCGAGGTGCGCGTCACCGCCCGGCCCACGATTTTCAAGAAGCTGCGCATCAGCGACGACGACAACGTCGGCTGGGGCACCATCGATCTCCCCGAGCAAGAGATGCACACCCAGGCGTGCTGGGCCTGGATGCGCCCCGAGCTGACCGAAACGCTGTCCCGCGCCGAGATCGAATCCGGCCTCTGGGGCGCGCGGCACCTGCTGCCCAACGTGGCGGCGGTCCATCTCATGTGCGACCCGCACGACCTCGGCGTCGTCAGCGAGATCAAGTCGCCGTTCACCCAGGCGCCGACGCTCTACCTCTACGACCGCTATCCCGGCGGCGTCGGGCTCAGCGAGCGGTTGTACGCGACGTTCGACCAGGTGATGCAGGCCGCCGCGGAGCTGGCCGCCGACTGCGATTGCGCCGAAGGCTGTCCGGCCTGCGTGGGGCCGCCGGTAGCATCCGGCATCAGCGCCAAGGCCGCCACGCTGCGGGTGCTGCGGGCGCGTGCGGGCGAACCCGTTGCGGCGTTGGCCGCGTCGCATGCAGGCTCCCTCTCCATGGAAGAGACGTTTGAATAAAGAGGTAGGGGCGACGCATGCGTCGCCCCTACGTATGGATTTACAGATTGAGTGGCCGCTGGATTCCCGTTCCCCGCCTTCGCGGGACTGCCGGACCCTTGCGTGGCCTTGTAGAGGCATCCCTTGTGGGCGCCCGTCCGGGTGGATCCGGGCAGCCACAAGAGCTGCCCCTACAGTGATTGAGGATTGCCCAACGGTTTCTGAGAGGGTCAGGGTGAGCGTCCCTTGCGACCGGCGCCGAACGTCATCCAGCGCGTCATGACCAACGGGCGGGCCATGTCCTGGAACCGGCCGTGGGAACCGGTCGAGCCGGCGCCTGCGGTCGTGCCTCGAACCGTTGCACCGGGCGAGCCGGTCGAGGACGTCGTCGGCGGCGCGCTGGAGACTAACGACGCTGGCTCGTTCGTCGTAGTCGGTGACACCCACTCGTTGCCGGATCGGCTGTCGGCGGCCTGGCCCGGCGAGGCCGACCGGCGCGCGTTGGCCACGCTCACCGGCGACCCGGAGGTCGAGGACTTCGAGCTGGACCGGGCGCTGTTCGTCGACACGGAGACGACGGGACTGGCCGGCGGGACGGGCACCTACGCCTTTCTGATCGGGTGCGGTTGGGTGGAGGACGGCGCGCTGCGGGTCGAGCAGTACTTCATGCGCGATCACGCCGACGAGCCGGCGTTGATGGCGCACCTGGCGCGGCTCATCTCGCGATTTGACTGGACGGTCAGCTTCAACGGCAAAAGCTTCGACCTGCCGTTGCTGCGCACGCGCTTCATCATGAACCGCATGCGCACGGGCCTCGACGGCCTGGGCGCACTGGACCTGCTGCACGTCGCGCGCCGCCTATGGTGCTACCAGCTTCCGCGCCGCGATCTCGGCACGCTGGAGCGCGAGATTCTCGGTGTTGAGCGGGAGCTTGACGTGCCGAGCCACGAGATACCCGACATCTACTTTCGCTATCTGCGCACCGGCGACGCCCGCGAGCTCGTGCCGGTGGTGGCCCACAACCGGGTGGACATGGTCTCCATGGCGGCGCTGCTGGTGACGGCGTGCGACGCCTTCAGCGACTGGCGCAGCCCCACGGCGCAGCCTGCCCAGGTGCTGGGCGCGGCGCGGTCCTTCGCGCTTTCCGGCGACATGGACACTGCGCTCGTGGCCTACGCACGGGCGCTGGAGCTTGGACTGGCGGAGGCGCTGGAGCCGTTGGCGCAGGTGCCGCTCAGCCTGGCCCACAAGCGGCGCGGCGTTTGGCCGGAGGCACTGGACCTGTGGGAGCGCATGCGGGTGCGTCATGGACGCACTGCCGTCTGGGCGCTGGTCGAGCTGGCCAAGTACCACGAGCATCGGGCCGGCGCGTTGGACACCGCGCGGGAATGCACCATCGAGGCCCTGGTTCAAGCCGATCGTCTGCTGGACGCCCTGCCCCAACCGCTCGCGCGACCCGCGCTGGAGCACCGCCTGGCACGGCTTGACCGGCGGATGGGAGCCCCGCGTTCACGCCGCCCTGCGACATGATTCCCTGCGCGTCTCAAAGGTCTTCCGCCACCCCGTCGTCATTCCGGCGCACGCCGGAATCCAGGTCCGAGCAGCCACAGCCTTATCCGCGCGCCGGAGATCGAGCGCTTTAGATTTCTCACTGCGTTCGAAATGACAAATGACGTCATGTGAGCGCGGTGACGTGAATTCCCACGTTGCGCGCAGCGTGGGCCGCCGGGCTGGTCAGCTACAAAACGCCTTGGACGTTTGACGTAGAGGCGGGTCTCAGACCCGCCCTTGCATGCGGCAAGTTCCCCGGATCGTCCGCGGCGGGCACTGGCTCAAGTGGACAAAGCCCACTGCGCGCGGTTTGATGATGCGGCGCGGCATCCGCGAGGGAGAGCCATGCGATTCAGGGTTGGCGTCATTGGCGCGTCGGGATTTATCGGCGTGCCCTATCGGCGCGAGATGCGGGACGTCCCGGAGCAATACGACATCGTCGCCGTCTGCGCGCGGCGCCGCGAATTGCTGGAGGCCGCCGGGCGCGAGGACGGCGCCGCGCTCGTCACCACCGACTGGCGTGAAGTGGTGGCCCATCCCGACGTCGATGTCGTCGTCGTGTTGGTTCCCGACGTCATGCACTACGAGATTGCCCTGGAGTGCGCCGCTCAGGGCAAGCACATCGTGTGCGAGAAGCCGGTGGCCATGAACGCGCGTGAGGCCCACGAGATCTGGACGGCTTATCGCGATCGCGGACTCGGACATTTCGTGCCGTTTTGGACGCGCGGCGTACCGGTGTTCCAGCGCGTCCGGCAGCTGCTGGCCGAGGGCCTGATCGGTGAGGTCCGGGGCGTGGTCTATCGATGGCACAACGCGCGGCTGCCGTCGATGCCCTACACCTGGCGCGACGACGCCGAGCAGTCGGCCGCCGGCAGCGTCGCCGACGGCGGCTCCCATGCCTACGACGCCTTGCGCTGGCTCACGGGTCTCGAAGCGCGGCGGGTATTTGCGCAGGCCGGTGTGCTGACGCCGCCGAAGCCTGACCTGGGTGAGCCGAACCTCGAAGAAGCACTTGCCTGGAGCGAATCCCACGACGCCACCGCTGGGGAATCACGCCGGGCCGGAACCGCGTTCGATTACGGCAATCTCACCTTCGAGCTGGATAACGGAGGCGTCGGGGTGCTGATGGTTTCCCACGCGCCGTATCTGCGATCGGCGCTGGCGCCGGATGTCGAGTTGCACGGCTCCGAGGCGTCCATTTCCATTGGCCGCTTTACCGGCGATCTGCACATTGCGCGGAAGCCCGGCGAATCGGAGCTGCTCGAGGCCGTGCCCGCGCCCGATGCCCCCAACAACTTCAGGGACATGGTCCATCCCGGCCTGCTGGCGACGATGGCCGGCGAGCCCACCGAGATGCCGGAATTGCACGCCGGCTGGCGGGTGCAGCTCTTCACGGACGCCGCCGTGGCGTCCGCCGAGCGTGGCGCGTGGGTGGAGACGGCCGAGTTCGACGCGCCGGACGAGGCCTAGCTAGGTCACCTCAACCGGGCGGCCCGTGCGGCCCGAGTCGATGGCGGCCTGCACCGTGGCCGCGATGTCGCGCCCGACGCGCGCGTTGAGGATCGTGTCGCCGTCGGTATCGATGGCTTGGGCGAAGTTCTCCATCAGGAGCCAGTCGGCGTCGCCGCCCACGCGTTGCGCGGGCGAATCGCCGGCGGTCCGTCCCCTGTAGAAGACCCGCACCGCGGGCCGCGGCTCGTCGATGACCATCGCGCCGGCGGCGCCCAGGATGCGGACTTTGATCTCGCCGTCGTTGTCGTGCTTGGCGCGCCCGATGCGGCCGATGCACAGCGTGCCCACGATCCCGTTTTCCAGCTCCAGCGTCACCGAGGCCAGGTCGTCGATGCCATGGTCGACGTTGCGCTGGTGGAAGTGGGCCGTGGCGCGCGCGAACACGCGCTTGACTCGCGCGCCAGTTAGCGTTCGGATGTGCGACAGCGGGTAGATGCCCTCGATCTGCAGCTCGCCCATCGGCGCGTGCCCCACGCCGCCGTCGGAGCCGTCGATGTGCGCGGCCTTCAGCGCTTCGAGCCAATCGATTGTGGGAGCGCTGGCCGGGCGCTCGCCGCGGCGCGGGCCTGCGTCCTTCGCGAAATAGAAATCGACGTGCACGGCGCGCACGTCCCCGATCGCGCCGCTCTGCAGTTCCTGCCGGGCGAGCAGCATCGCCGGCAGCATGTCGCGGTTCCACATGAGGAACTGCACGCCGTTGCGCTCCACGGCCTCCACGATGCGGTCGCACTCGGAGACCAGGGTTGACATGGGCTTGTCCTGCACCACGTGCAACCCGGCGTCGGCGGCGCGCACGCTGAGGTCCGCGTGGCGCTCGGCCTCGGGGCTCACGCAGGCCACCTGGACGTCGTAGTCCCGAATGGCCGCCTCCACGTCGCGCACGTAGGGGATGTTCAGCTCGTCGGCCAGCTTCTGGTTGCGCTCGTGGACCCATTCCGGCTGGTCGGCATCGTCCGCCACCACGACCGGATCGAACCGCGGGTGCGTGGCGAGCCCCAGCGGCACGTAGTCATGCTTAACCACGCTGAGCACCGCCACGCGGAAGATCGAGTTGCCGCTAGACGAGGACATAGCCATCCTCCGTGCGCGTGGCCGCTTGACCCGACGCGGCCGACGCCATGGCGGCTTCGGCGACTTCGAGGGCGAGCACGCCGGCGGTTGCGCTGTCGCTTGCATCCGCGCCGTTGTGCACCGCATCCACGAATGCCTCGAGCTGGCGCAACACGGTGGCGTCGCCCGTGCTGGTGAGCCGAGCGGCGGGCGATCCGCCCGCGTAGCGCAGCTGCATGTTGTGCTGGTCGTCGGCGTAGACGGCGCCGTCGGCGCCGATGAGCTGCAGGGAACAATAGGCATCGCCTTGGGGCAGCGCCGTCGTCACGTCCAGCAGGGCCATCCCGCCGTCGGGAAACCCGAGATGCACCACCGCCGCATCCGGTCGATTGGAGTCTTGACCACGCGAGACCGCGAACACGGCGTCGGGCGGGGCGTCGAAAAGCCAAGCCGCGAGATCAATATCCCGCGTGAGCTCGTGAATGAAGATCCCGCCGCTGCGGTCCGGGTCCAGCCGCCAGGCCGTGGGGCTGCCCGTGGGCGGTGGTTGCCAGCGATGGCTGCGCACCAGACCGGGTCGGCCCATCTGGCCCGCGTCCATGCTCGCGCGCACGGCCGCAACGTCCGGGCGATACCGATCGATCTGCCCGGCCATGAACACCACGCCGGCCGCCGCGCAGGCCTCGGCCATTTCGTGGGCTTCGCCGGCCGAGCGCCCCAGCGGACCCTTCACCAGCACGTGTTTGCCGGCCGTCGCCGCCGTCTTGATATGGCTGGACCGCTCGTCGGTGGGCGTCTGGATGATCACGGCGTCGATCGTGTCGGCGTGGGCTTCAAGCAAGTCCGCGAGAGTTGGCGCCGAAACGACGTTGCCTGAGCCAGCCTGCGCGCCGTCCGTGACGGCGGCGATGGTAGCGCCGCCAGCGCGCGGCGCTACGCGGACATAGGCCTCGTCGTCCGGCCCGCTGCCGACCAACGCCAAGCGCGTCATCTGCGCCAATCTGTGCTCAAAGTGCGTCAGCCGCCATGGTAACCAGACTGGATACGGCGCGCGATTGCGTGCATGCGGAGGCAGTCGGTCAGCGTGAGTACATGACCGTTGACGCCCGACGGTCACCTCACTCCGTCACCCGAAACACTTCGGCGGCATAGTCACGGGTCCGCTTGAGGCTTCGCTGCACCTCAATGTGGAAGGTGTGGACCTGACGTGCATGTTCAACGAGCGCCGCTCGGTCGGCGAGCGTGGCGGGGACTGGCAGCAAGAACTCCCGCCGAAAGACCTCCTCACGCAATTCCGGCTGTACAGCCGTTACTGCCAAGTAATACACCTGCTTCCGGAACGCCTCAGACGTAAGGACGCTCCATAGCAGTAAGGCCTCCTCGAAGTCCTTTGGCCGTACCGCGAAAAAGCCCGTGGTCGTCAGTTGTCCGTCAAATCCTGGGGGAACTATCACTGTTGTCCCGCGTGAGTTTCGGTGTTTGGCGAACAACACGTCGTTCTCGCGAACCATGAGCCGTGCTCGTGAGGGCAATTCGTTGATCGGTTCTTCGCGATAATTCACGATGGAGCCAGACCGGGTTACGTCGCCGATCTCGAAGTAGCGAAAGATATTCTCTTCCCCTTCCT
>DAOUHO010000146.1:0-12390 GCA_034428595.1 Chloroflexota bacterium
ATGGCGCAGGGCGGCGCGCACCGTGCCGTCGGGCACTTCGCGCTGGACCACGACGACGGCCGGGTCGTGCGCAGCTACGGCCCGCGCTGCGTCCTCCGGCCGCACGGCCAGGTTGGCTCCCTCCGCCAAGGCGATGGCATTGGCGCCGGAGCTGTCGACGACGATCATGGCGGTGCCGGTGGCGGCGTCGGTGGTCTGGCACACATCGGCCCGATCCACGCCGGCCGCGGCGAGCGACGCCAGCAGCGCAGTGCCCGCATCGTCCCGGCCCACGGCGCCAACCAGGGCTACCGCCGCCCCGGCGCGTGCAGCCGCGACGGCCTGATTGGCTCCCTTGCCGCCGGGATAGCGACCAATGCGTCCCCCGTGCACGGTCTCGCCGGGACGCGGGATGCGCGGCAGGCGCATGACGATGTCCATGTTGAGGCTGCCGACGACGACCACGCGGCTCATTCGGTGGCGTTCTCGGTCTTCCGGTCAAGGATTTCGAGCGCCGCGTGCGCGGCGAACACCGGCAGGACCCGCATGCGGCGCCAACGGGACGGTTGCCGCCACAGCCGATATGCCCATTCGAGGCCGGCCGATCGCATCGCGGCCGGCGCCCGCGGCACGCGGCCGCTCAGGTAGTCCAGCGTCCCTCCTATGCCGATGGCCACGCAGGCCGCGTCCGCGTCGAGGTTGCGATCGATCCAGAACTCCTGATGCGGGGCGCCATAGCCGACGCAGAGGATGCGCGGGCGCGCCTCCCGCAGGAACTCCCGAGCCGCGTCGTCTCCCTCGGGCCCACGCGCGCCGCCGTAGGTGTGCGGTGGACGCAACCCCGGCACGTCGTGGACCAGGCGTTCCGCCGCGGCCTCCGCCACGCCCGGCGCGCCGCCGACGACCGCCACCGGCCACTCACGGACGGCCGCCAGTCGCATGGCCTCGTGCATGAGCGCCACGCCGGTCACGCGGCCTGGAACTTTGCGGCGGCCCAGGCGTCCGGCGACCACCACGCCGACGCCGTCCGGGACGTTGAGGCGGGTGCGCTCCAGCAGGTCGTGGAATTCAGAGTCCTGGCGCGCCCGCATCACGAACTCCGGGTTCACGGTGGCGATGTGCGCGCGCACGCCGGCCTGTGCCCAAGCGTCGATCCAGGCGGCGGCCTGGCCCAGGTCGATGCCGTGAATTCTCGTGCCGAGGACGCGAAACTCGAGCGCTCGCAGCGCCTCGGCCTCGGCGGCGGGTGCGCCGCTCATGTGGACAGCATCGAGCGAGCAGTGCCGACGACGCGGTCGGGGTTAAGCCATTCCATGCACAGCGTGTCGCCAAACTGGCAGGTCGCCACGCGGCGAAAGTCGTAGCAGGGTCCGCACGGCATCTCCACGCGCAGGGCCGCGCACGCAGGATCGCCGGGTCCGTGCAGTGCCGTGTCGGTGGGCCCGTGCAGGGCGACCACTTTGGTTCCCAGCGCGCGCGCCAGGTGCGCCGGACCGCTGTCCGTGGAGATCACGAGGTCGGCCGCCTGGAGCGTGCCCATGAGTGTTTCCAGCGACGTTTCGCCGGTGAGGTCGATCAGATTATGGACTGAGTCCCGCAGACGCCGAGCCAGTGCGCGGTCGCCGGCCAGACCGACGAGCGCGACGGTCGCGCCGCCCGCCGCTAGTTCGGCCAGCGTGCGCTCCCAGTGCTCCTCGCGCCAGCGCTTGGCGTCGCCGTGCGCCGCGCCGGCGTGCGCCACGACCAGTGGGCGAGGGACGCCGGCCAGGGCCGCCGGCTTGGGCAGGTCGTCGGTGCGGTCGATGGTTCGCCAGGGCGGCCTGGAACTATCGATCAACCGCGCGGCCAGCTCGGTTTCGTGCGGGCCTCCGTTGCGGCGTCCGCCTTCGAAGGCCCAATCGAAACTAAACCGTGGCGCCTCGCGGGCGTAGCCGCGGCGCTCGCGGGCGCCGCTGAGCGCCACGACCGTCCCGCCGATCGGCCCGTAGATGCTCACCGCCAGGTCGAAGCGCCGCCTGCGCACGGCGCCGAGTGCTCGCAGGAGCCTCCACCAGCGTCGCGGATTGAGGCAGGCGGGCCAGTGGGTGACGGCCGCCGGGTCCAAGGCAATCGTCTCGTCCACGACCGAGCAGCGATCGACGATTGCCTGCCACTGGGGCGGCGCCATGAAGGCGATGTGCGCCCGAGGCCACCGCTGCCGCGCCGCGTGGGCGGCCGACAGCCCGTTGACCACGTCCCCCATCAGGTCGAGCCGTACCAGCAGCACCGACCGAGGCTCGCCCTGCTCGCTTCCGACTCCCGAGGCCCGGCGCCAAAGCGCGACTGCGCCGAGCAGCGGAATGAAGATCGCGGCGATGAGCCGACCGAGCAAGGCTCGCGTTTGCCGTTTCACGTCGACTCGCCACCAGGCGCGGGCCATGGCCATATTGCGTCTACAGCTTCAAGCTCGGCGCGCGCCAGAAAGCCGAATCGCGGCGCGCTGGCCGGCGCCATCGTGTTAAACCGATCGATCAGGCGCACGATGCCTCGAACGTCCTTTGCCAGGGTGTCGCGCAGTTCCGCGTGGGCTTTGCCCGCGGCTCGAAATCGCCCGGCGAAGTCGCCGGCCGTCCCGGCCAGCGCGTGCTCGCGCGCCTGATGCATCCGCCGCTCGTGCTCGCGCCGCGCCGCTCGGAAATCGTCGATTCGCCGCTCGATTTCGGCGGCTAGGTCGATCCAGGCGGGGGCCATGCCGGCGTTTTCCAGCACTTTGAACGGCACCCGCAACTCGCTTGGAACGATCCCTGGTTCCGACTGGAGCGGACGACCCGTTCCCGCCAGATTGTCGAATGCGCCCTCGGCGGCAGCCTGCTCGATGGCCTGATCGACGCGCCGCCTAATCGGGCGAACCTCGTCGCTAGTCATGCGGCAAACGCTTCAGGATCACCTCTAGCCGCCCCGTCAATGTCATTCGAACGCAGGGAGGAATCCAAGGACGCTGTGCATTCTCCCCGCCCCTTAGATTCCTCGCCTGCGGCTCGGAATGACGGGAAAAGGCGGCACCAGATTCCCAGCGACGGTTTCACGGTCATCGAGTCTGAGCATGGCTGCCGAGTGGGTCCAGCACAACATCGCGACCTACTTCGGTCCGTCATTCCCGCGGGGCACGTCCCAGCGTAAGCGGGGAGCGGAAATCCAGTCCCAAGTCTCCAGCGAGCCGTGCAGACCCAGGCCGCACGCTACACCCCCGCCCACGGCTCGGGGTCCACCTCATGCGGCACGCCGGCGGCCGCGCGCACGTCCGCCGCGACTGCCAGGCTGCCGGTGGCCAGCACGGCGTCATTGGACCGGCACGCCGCGCGCGCCTGCCGCAACGCCGCCTCGGCCGTCGACGCGATCGCCGCCGGCTCGGTGAGCCCGTATCGCCGGACCATGCGCTCGGGCGCCCAGCCTCGGGGGTGCTCCGGCTCGACCAGGATCAACGGCGCGGCATAGGCGCTCAACTTCTCAAGCATTTGCGGCACGCGCTTGTCCCGCAGCGCGCCGAAGATCACGGGACCGCGCTGCACGCCGAAGACTTCTCGCATTCCCGTCACAGCAGCCTCCACCGCCTCCGGGGTGTGCGCGCCATCCACGATGGTCAGGGGATCGCCGGCCACGACCTCCAACCGCCCGGGCCACGCCGCGGCGCCGAACCCGGCGCGGATGGCGCTGCGGTCGATTGACAGTCCGTGGTCCGCCAGCGCGCGGCAGATGTGCCACGCGACGGCGGCGTTCTGGCGCTGGTGTGGGCCGACAAGTCCCACCGGGAGATTGCCGCCGCCGTCTGGAGCGCCAACCAGCATCAGCGGGCGTGCGTCGTGCCAGGCCGCGCCCTTCCAGTCCAGCGGTTCGGCCGCCGTCAGCGGAGCTGCTTGGGCCTCGCAAGCTGCGCGGAACACTCCGAGCGCCTCGTCGGATTGCGCCGCGGCGATGACCGGCACTCCCGGCTTGATGATTCCGGCCTTTTCCCGCGCGATGGCTTCGAGTGAGTCTCCCAGCACGCGGGTATGCTCCAACACGATTGTGGTCAGGCCGACCACGGCCGGCTCAATCACGCGCGTCGCGTCCAGCCGACCCCCGAGCCCGACCTCAATCACGGCCAGGTCAACCTCCCGCTCGGCGAACCACAGCAGCGCGAGCACGGTGGCCAGCTCGAACGTTGAGTACGTACCGTCCTGGGGATGGGGCGCCGTCAGGGACTCGACGTAGGGCGCGATCCGCTGGCAGAGGTCGGCGAAGGCCTGCGGCTCGATGGGGCGACCGTCGATCGCGAAGCGTTCGCGGAATGAGTGCAGATGCGGCTGGGTGTAGGCGCCGGTGCGCAGGCTGGCGGCCTCGGCCGCGCTCCCGACCAGGGCGCAGACGCTGCCTTTCCCCTTGCTGCCGCCGACGTGGACACAGGTCAGCTCATGGTGTGGATCGCCGAGGGCGCTCAGCAGTCGCCGTGTGCGCGCCGGTCCTGACGCATAGGCCTCCCGGCCCGCGTGGCCCACGCCGCGCTCCAGGTCGGCGAAGCCGTAGATCCAGCGCAGAGCCTCGTCATAAATCATGGATGGCAGTCATTTCAGCAACGAGCGAAGCGCCGCGTTGCCGTTGAACGGCGACAGGTGATCCTAGGCGACCTCGGCCGGGATCTGGAAGCCGGAGCGCTCGCTTGGCGAGGTTTCTTGGGCTTGAATAAACTACCGGTCACGGCGAACGCTCGCCGCCGGGGCGTGGCTCGTGCTAGCTTCGGGGTGAGGCTGCAAACGCTCCGCAATTGAGGAACGACGCACCATGAGCGCAGTGGAGACCGACGGCCGCATCTCGCTGCCGATGGATGGCCCGGTTGATGAACGGATGGGGCTGCCGATGGCTGCTCCGCCGCCGCCCTCGCCGGTGGCGGTCACCGATCGCGCGGCGCGCGCGTTCGGCGAGATCCTCACAGAGCGGGGACACGCCCACGGCGCACTAAAGGTCGCGGTGACCGGCGGCGGCTGCGCCGGCTACGAATACGCCATGGCGCTGGCCCACGAGCCGGAGCCGACCGACATCACGGCCCAGTCGAACGGCGTTGAGGTCTACATCGACGGACATACGGCGCACCTGATCGCCGGCGCCGAAATCGACTTCATCGACAGCATGATGGGTCGCGGCTTCTCGGTGCGGAACCCCAACGCGCAGACCACCTGCGGCTGCGGCAGTTCGTTCAACACCGACGGGGCCGGAGTCACCGCGGGGGCCTGCGGCCAGTAGCGCCGGGCCGGCCGAAGTCGTCGGCGGGTTCGCCCTCACCGGTCAAGAGACCTTCGCGTAACCCCTCCGTCATTCCGGCGGAGCATGTCCCCGCGCAGGCGGGGAGCGGGAATCTAGCGGCCACTCAACCCACTAACCCAGGCGTAGGGGCGACGTATGCGTCGCCCCTGCCTCTCTATTGGAAGGTCTGGCCAAGGGAGAGGATCCCAAAAACGGCCAAAGCGACTAGCGTGGAAACGCGCCGCGCAAGCCGCCATCGACCGGGATGACGGCCCCCGTCGTTTTGGCGGATCGATCCGACGCGAGAAACGACACGGCCTCGGCGACGTCTGGACCCGTCACGCGCAGTCCCAGCAGGTTCCGCTCGGCATAGAACGCTTCCAAGTCATCGACTGCCACGCCGTGCGCGGCGGCGCGCCCGGCCCGCAGGTCGGCGTCCCATAGCCCGGAACCTTCGAACACGGCGTCGGGATTGACCATGTTGACGCGGATGCCGTCCGGCCCGCCTTCCACGGCGAGCACGCGGCCAAGCTGAAGCTGGGCTGCCTTGGCGGCGCTGTAGGCGCCAAACCCGGCGCCCGGGTCGAGCGCGTTCTTGGTGCAGATGAGCACGATGCTTCCGCCCAGGCTCTGGGCTCGCATCTGGCGCAGCGCGGCGCGGCAGACCAGGAAATGCCCGGTGGCGTTGACGTCGAGGCTGCGCTGCCAGGTGTCGAGCTCCAGGTCGTCAAGCGGCGCGGCGGCTGCGATCCCGGCGTTGGAAACCACGATGTCCACGCCGCCCGTCTGTGTGGCCACAGCGGCAAAGGCCTGTGCCGCGCCACGCTCGCTCGTGACGTCCAGCGGCAGCGCCTGCGCCCGGTCGCCTTCGGCGGTGATGGCCTTGGCGACGGCGGTCGCCGCGTCAAGGTCGACGTCGGTGACGAATACATACGCGCCGTCGGCCGCGAGCGCCTGCGCGATCGCGCGTCCGATGCCGCGCCCGGCGCCGGTGACCAGCGCCACGCGACGGGCCAGCTCCCGTTCCGGCGGCGCGCGGGTGAGCTTGTACAGCTCGAGCGGCCAATATTCCATGTCGTAGAGATCGTCCGCCGGCAGGGCGCGGTAGGCGCCGATGGCGGTGGCGGCTTCGATGACGTCCATGCTGTGGCGGTACATGTCCGCCACCATGCCGGCCTCGTCCCAGGAAGCGCCGGTGGTGAACATGCCAATGCCGGGGACGAGCACGACGCGCGGCGCGGAGTCGTGCTGGAACGCGTCGGCGCCGCCGTGCTCGCGCGCGTAGCGCTCGTAGGCCGCGCGGTAGGCCGTCACGGCGTCGCGCACGCCCTCGGGATCGGCGGCGCGCAGCACCAGCGGCAGCCGTTTGGTGCGCAGCACGTGGTCGGGCGTCACCGGGCCTTGCTGTGAGATCTGCTCGAGGTCGGATCGGCCGACGAACGCGCGCACACGGGGTGAGCCGTCGTAGCGGACCAGGACTCGCCGGGAGGTCGAGAGCGAACCGCGCAGCACCGGCGCCAGCTCGGCCGCGGCCGCCGCGGTGCCGGGCGCGCTTCCGTGCGCCGGCAGGTGCGGCCGCACATAGTCCTCGGCCAGGGATACCAGCTCGACGTGTCGCTCGTAGGACTCCCGTGCCGTCGCGCCGAACGTCACCAGCCCGTGCATGTCGAGCACCAGACCCTCGACGCCGGGATTCGCGTCGTAAACGTCGGCGGTGAGCTGCGCCAGCTTGAATCCAGGAAGGATGTAGGGCACCACCGCCACTCGGTCGCCGTAGACCTCGCGCACGAGGCGGTGGCCGTCCGGCTGATTGGTGAGGGCCAGCACGGCGTCGGCGTGCGAGTGGTCGACCCACGCATCCGGCAGGAACGCGTGGAGCAGCGTCTCGATCGATGGCCGCGGGGCGTCCGGGTCAAGTGAGCTGCGCGAGAGATAGGCCAGCATCTCGTCGTCCGACATCTCGGACCGCGGGCGCAATGCGTGCAGGTCGTCCAAATGCAGCCGCGCGAAGTCGCCCGGCTCGATGGTGCGCAGGTCGGAGCCGCTGCCCTTGATCGCGAGGGCGCGGCAGGGGCGTCCGCGGTGGTCGTGGTCGTCCAGCTTGACGGACGTGTTGCCGCCGCCGTGCAGCACCAGCGCCGGTTCCGCGCCGATCAGCCGCGAGGTATAGACCCTGAGGCCCACCGGGTCGAGGCCTCGCGCGTCGTCGTCGGACCAGCGGGATTCCATGTGAACGCGACCGGAGTTTCGATCAGGCGCGGGCAGTCTACTGCGAGTGGATCACGACCCGGCCGGCGCCTCCAGGGTCACCGTCTTGCCGGACGCCGCGGCGACCGCGCAGAACTCGTCGTAGGCCTGCTGGAGCAACTCGTTGGGCGCCGCCCCGTCCGTGCTGCGCACGACGATGTCAACCGGCAGCCCCTCAGGGTTGGACATGCCGACATAGGCCTTGAGATAGGCCGATGGAATGCGGCGCATGACCGATTGCATGAGCGGGGACGTTTCGGACTCGTGGGCGTCGATGAATACGCGCATCCGGGCCGACTGGCCGGCGAACATGCGCTCGACGACGGGCTGGATGTGGGCGCGGAAGCAGCCCTGGACCTCGCGCGGCGGTCCCGGCATGCACCAGATGCTGGAGGATTCGACCTGCACCACGAAGCAGGGCGCCCAACCCACCGGATTGAGATGCACGCGAGCGACGGCCGGGACGGTGCCCATCTTTAGTCGCGGCGGGCTCGACGCTTCTTCGAGGCTGATACCGCGCCGGCGTGCGTAGTCCTCCAGCACCTCTTGGGGCGTGTGCACGCCGCAGCCTGCCAGCGCGGACACGGCCTCGACCGTCAGGTCGTCGGGCGTGGGTCCCAGGCCGCCGGTGGTGATAATCACGCGGGCGCGACGATCGACTGCGGCTCGCAACTCGGCCGTGAGCGCGTCAAAGTCGTCGGCAAGCGCGGTGATGCGCCGCACGTCGCCCCCGGCCACGGCGACCTCGCCGGCGATCCAGTGCGAGTTGGTGTCGAGAATCAGCCCGGTCACGAGCTCCGTGCCGATGGCGAAGATTTCGACGTCGTCGTTTCGCACGAGCGGTGACCTCACAGGCGGCCCGGTATTGTACGGTCGCGCCGGGATCGCGAACTGCCGCAGGTTGCCATGCTCCCGACATCATCCGCCGTCTCGCTCCGCGGCGACATCGCGCCCTGATGGCGGCCGACTGGTACGCGTTTCGCGAGTTCGACGCCGAGATGGTCCGCGACGCGCGCGCTTGGTATGCCCAATTCCTGCCTTCCGCGGGACGAATTCTCGACATCGGTTGCGGTCGCGGCGAGTTTCTGGACGTGGCGGCTGCCGCCGGAATGCGAACGCACGGCGTCGACCTCGACGCGGCCATGCTGGCGCACGCGGCGGCTCACCGCGTGATCGAGGCCGAAGCGCTGGACTACCTGCAGTCGACGCCCGAGACGTTCGAGGTGGTGAGCGCGCTGCACGTCATCGAGCACTTTCCGGTGGAAGAGGGCGCGGCGCTCGTGCGGCTCGGCGGAAGCCGCCTCGTCCCCGGGGGATCGTTGATCGTGGCGACGCCGAATCCCGGCAGCTTGCCGACAATCGCCCACGAGTTCTGGAAGGACCCGACGCACGTGCGGCCCTACGACGTGGAGTTGCTTGAGTTCCTGTGCCGGGACGCGGGCCTCGAGGTACACGCGTCGGGAGTCAATCCAACCTCCGCGCGGGGCCTGCCGGTGACGCTCGATGATCTTGACATAACTGAGGATCCATTGCCGGAACGCATCGCGCAGCCCGACGAAGACCGAGTGACGCGGTGGGTGGGCGGTCGCGTGGCGCGGTCGCGCTATGCGGCGGACCTCGAGGCGGCGCTGCACGCGGTGAGCGCCGAGTTGCGCCACACGCGTGACGAGTTGACGCGGGTGGCCGCCATTCTGCGCCGGGCGCTTGAAGTTGCCTACGAGCCGTCCGAGATTTACGTGGTGGCTCGCAGGCCCGGAGAGTGAGCCGCTAAGGCTCGAGGTGCTGCCGGTCGGCGAATTCGGGACTGGCGGCGGTGCCTTCCATCGCCGGCAGGGCCTCACCGTTGCGGATCAGCTCGGCGGCGTAGGCCTGGATGAGGGGCACGTTGGGTTCGAGCACGTATGCCCCGTTTTCGGCGATAACCGTGTGGGAAAGGCCGCGATCAAACCCGACCGCGCCCTGCACCACGCGCGACGAGTCGATCGAGAGCGCGAGCTTGAGCATGGAGGGAACCAGCTCGAACGGCACGTCGGTCTTGAAGGTGTCGCGCAGACGATCCAGGAAGTTGGGCCACTGCAGAATCGTGCGCGGAGTCAGAAGCTGGTCGCGGAGCGCAAGGAGAATCTGCTGCTGCCGCTGATCGCGTGCGATGGCCCCGTCTTGATGGCGCGAGCGCGCGTAGCGCAGCGCCATGTCTCCGTCGAAGTGGTTGATGCCGGCGGCGATGTACAGGGGCTCGAAGCCGGTGTCGGTGGCGTTCGGATAGCTCTCGTCGTAGATCGTGGTGCTCACGTCGACCTCGACGCCGCCAAAGAAGTCCACGAGCCGCCGAAAGCCGTAGAAGTCAAGCACCATCACATAGTCCACCTTGATCCCCATGATTTCTCCGACGCGCTGTCGCAGGACATCGGGGCCCTCATTCTGGTAGACGGAGTTGATGCGGTACGGCTCCGTGCGGCAGTCGGCGATGCACAGATCGCGCGGGATGGAAATCAGGGCCGCGGAGTTGTTGGCCGGCTCGATGCGGGTCAGCACCATGGCGTCGGTGCGACCGCTGGCCTCTCCGGGTCGCTGGTCGAGTCCCAGCAGCAGCAGGGAGAACGGCCGATCGCCGGGCCATGTCTGGATCAGGTCAAGCGGATTGGGCTGCTCCACCTTCTCGTCGACCGGCGGCGGCTCGATATCCACCTTCACCGCCTCAGTCGGTGCGGGCGTTGCCGCCGTGGGCGCGGGTGGTGGCTCGGTGGCGACCGGACGCGCCACGACGGTGGGAGTGGATTGCGGCGCGGCAGTGGCAGGCTCGGCACTGTTGCTGCGCCAAACGAACAGCCCGATGACGCCGATGACGACAAAGACCGCCAACGAGGCGCTGAGGCTTATGATTTCGGCGCGGTGCAGACGCCTGGCGAGGCGCTCGGAACCGTCGGGCATCAGGCGGTTAGGCATTATGTCGAATTGTGGCGCCCACTATACGACAGGAATCGGCTGCGGTGGGTGAGTGCGACGTGAAATTCCCGAAGCATGGATTGTCTCGCGCGATAGATCGCCATTCCCCGGCATGACGTTACGCGCAGTTCGCCTGAATTCGTGACGACCAAGGCGGGCGTCGCCGCGGGTGCCTTGCAGCTGGCCCTCATCGGGTGCGGCGCCATGGGCGGCCGCCTGGCCCGAGCGGTCCCGCGACGCTCCGACTGCCGCCTGGTGTGGTGCGTCGATCGTGATCTTGATGCCGCAGAGCACTTGGCGGCCCAATTTGATGAACTTCGGGCCGACAACGACATCGACGCGGTGCTTCACCGGACCCAGGTCCAGGCGGTGCTGATCGCGACGCGGCCCGACTCGCACGCGCAACTGGTGGCGGCGGCGGCCCGCGCCGGGAAGCACGTGTTCGTCGAAGCGCCGCTGGCGACCAAGCTGCCCGACGCGCTGCATGCGCATGCGGCGGTGCGTGATTCAGGCGTGGTGGCCGGCGTGGACTTTGCGCTGCGCGTGGCGCCCGGCGTCCCGTTGGTCCGCTCGACGGTGCCGGGACCGCGGGCTGTGGTGCTGCACGCTACGGTCGATTCGTTGGCCGAGCGTTGGGAGGGCGAGGCCGAGCACGGCGGCGTGCTCGGCACGTTCGGCAGCCACGCGCTGGATATCGCCAGCTATCTGTCCGGCTCGCGTCCGCTGCGGGTGTATGGAACCGGCGGTCGCTACGTGCGCCGCTCGGGGTTGCCCGACACCCTGACGGCGACGATCAAGTTCGCCAACGGCGCCGCCGCACAGGTGGTGGTGGGCGAATTTGGGCGCGCCGGGCACGGGGGAACCTATTGGGGCGCGGTGGACGATGGGTCTCGCCGCGCAGAGCTTTGGAACGACTTGACGGAAGCTCGCGCGTTCGAAGGTGAGCTGGTGGTGGCTGAGACTTCGGGGCCGACGAATGGCCACGACGGCTCGACCGTAATGCTCGACGCATTCGTGGCTGCCGTGCGCGACGGCAGGCGGCCCCTGGCGTCCAGCGCCGACGGCGTCCGTGCTGTCCAGTTGGCCGACGGGCTCTACGAGGCAATGCGCTTGGGCCGCGCGGTCGACCTGGACCGGCTTGCGTAGCTGTCGCTCCCAAGTAGGTTGTTGACGCCGAGCCCTCGTCGGAACGGCTCCAGGGACTCCGTTCGTGGTGAGCTTGTCGAACCATGAACGGAGTCCTTCGGCAGGCTCGGCACGGACTTTGTCAAACCACTCCCCGGCGACACGAACCGAGACCTCCCGCGCGGCGTATGCTTGCGCCGCGATCGATGGCTGCGGTGCGCGTAGTGGGTGCACCTGAGTGGAGCCCAAATGCAACCGATTCCCAGCGTGCACGAGCTGTTCATGCACGTGCGGCGGCTCGACCAGGTCGGCTATACGGTGGTGCCCAACGCCGTCAGCCCCGAGCGCCTGGAGCCGATTCGCGAGCGCTTCGACGCGTTGATCGCCGACCACGAGAACGTGCCGTCTGCGGTAGTCGACGGCTCGTCGACGTCGGTCAAGGGCGTCGGGTCGATCGACCTGCACCGGTTCTTCGAGCTAGATTCGCTGTTCGAGGACTTCATGGACCTGCCCACGGTGCTGCCGATCGTGCAGGCGGCGCGGAACCACGACGTGATGCTGTTGTCGAGCGCCGTGGGCAACTACCGGGCGCCGAACTCGCCGGCCGCGACGCTTTGGCACCGAGACGGCGGCCCGTATATGCGGCTGACGATCTACCTGGACGACGTGACCGAGGAGGTCGGGCCGACGGCGGTGGTCCCCGGCAGCCACAAGGACCCGAACCGTCCGCCCCCGTGGGCCAATCACGAGAATCAGCCGCGCGCGCTGCCGGGAATGGCCCCGCTCCCGGCGCCGGCGGGCACCTGCCTGATCAACGACACGAACATCTGGCACACG
>DAOUHO010000147.1:0-22361 GCA_034428595.1 Chloroflexota bacterium
TCGGCTGGGCCTTCGGCGACACGGTCGAGCACCTCGTCACGACCGTGCTGGCGGATCCCACGCTGGCGGTCATCGTGGCTGCTGGCGTCGGTGGGATTCTCGCCGTCCTCGTTGTGCTTCGGTTCCGCCGTCGCCTGGCCCCGCTTGTCGCTGGCCCGGCGGCGCGCCTCACCGAGCGGATCGGCCGGCGCGAAGGTTAGCTCCCGCCCGCTAGTCGAGCACCGCCATCGCCTCGATCTCGACCAGGGCGCCCGGGAGCGCCAGCTCCACCCCCACGGTCGACCGCGCAGGCTTCGTGTCGCCGAAGTACTCGATGTACACCGCATTCATGCCGGTGAAGTTGGCGATGTCGGTGATGAACACCGTCACCTTGAGCACGTCATTGAGCGACGCCCCGGCGGCCTCCAGCGCGGTCTTGACGTTTTCCAGCGTCTGCCGCGTCTGCGAGGTGATGTCGTCGCCCACCAGCTTGCCATTGGCGTCGAGACCCAGCATGCCGGCGGTTGTCACCACGTTGTTCTTGCGAACCACGAGCGTGTAAGGGGCGATGGGCGCGGACATGCTGTCCGGGTTGATGCGCTGGATTCCCATGAGCGTTTCTCTCTGTCAGTGACTCGGTTCCCGAGATTACACGGCGCGCCCGCGAAGTGACCCCCGCTGGACGGCTACCATGGCGTCTCTCGTCGCCGGAGAGACTTGCGATGTACGACCTCCTGATATCCGGCGGCACCGTCGTCGACCCCGCACAGGGCCTCAACCACCGCCGCGACGTGGCGATCGCGGGCGGCCGCGTCCGCACCGTCGCCGAGCACATCGACCCCGCGCAGGCTCACCACGTCCTCGATGCCTCCGGTCTGCTGGTCACGCCCGGCCTCGTCGACGTCCACGTGCACGTCTACGACGGCGTGAGCCACTACGGCGTCGACGCCGACACCTACGTCCTGCCCAGCGGCGTCACCACGGCTGTCGACGCTGGATCGGCCGGCGCGGACACCTTCGAGGGCCTCCGGCGCTACGTGATCGAGGTCTCCGAGACGCGCCTCAAGGCCTGTCTCAACATCTCGTCGACGGGCATGGTCTCGCCGGTCGTCGGCGAGCTCGAGGACATCCGGCTCATCGACCCCAAGAAGGCCATCGAGGTCTGCGAGCGCCACCGCGACGTGATCGTTGGCGTCAAGGCCCGGCTCAGCGAGAACCTGGCGGGAAACAACGCGCTGCCCGCGCTGCACCGCGCTCGCGAGGCGGCGGACGCCGTGGGGCTGCCGATCATGATTCACCCCAACGCGCCCGTCTGCACGCTGGACGACATCCTCCGCGAGATGAAGGCTGGCGACCTGCTGACCCACTGCTATCACGGCCTGGATGAGGGCATTCTCGACGACGACGGCCGGGTGCGGTCATCGGTCCGCGCTGCCGTGAACCGCGGCGTCCACCTCGACGTGGGGCATGGCCAGGGCAGCTTCTCCTGGAGCGTGGCGGAATCCGCGCTGGCGCAGGACCTGGCCCCAAGCACCATCAGCAGCGACCTGCACGCCTACAACTTCGACGGCCCCGTCTTCGACCTCGCCACCACCCTCAGCAAGTTCCTGCACCTGGGCCTGGACCTGCCCGACGCCCTGCGCCGCTGCACCGTCACGCCCGCCGAAATTCTGGGCATGCGCGGCCAGATCGGCACCCTCGCCGTCGGCGCCCATGCGGACGCGGCGCTGTTCCGCGAGGAGATCGGCGCCCACACCTTTGAGGACGCCCACGGCCAAACGCGCACCGGCGAGCGGCGCCTGGTCCCCGTCAAGGTCGTCAAGGGCGGCAAGGTCATCGACGCCGTCGCCCGAGGCTGGCACGGCCATCATCACTAGGCCGATCGGATAACGCCTTACTCGTAGCGCAACGCCTCGATCGGCCGCAGCCTTGCCGCGCGGTTGGCGGGGTAGATGCCGAACACCAGGCCGATGGCCACTGAGACGGCCAGCGCCAGGATCACCGGCTCGGGTGTGAGGGTGCCCTCGAGCGAGCGGCCGCCGAAGCTCACGCCACCCATGAACGTCGCCAGCAGGCCGCCGATGACCGCGCCCGCGATGCCGCCGCCCAGGCTGACCAGGACGGCCTCGATCAGGAACTGCACCAGGATGTCCCGGCGGCGCGCGCCGATGGCCTTGCGGATGCCGATCTCGCGCGTCCGTTCCGTCACGGAGACGAGCATGATGTTCATGATCCCGATGCCGCCGACCAGCAACGAGATGCCGGCAATGGCGCCCAGGAACAGCGTGAGTGTTCCGGTCACCTCGCCCAGCGCCTCGATGATGTCCTGCTGCGTCCGAATGGTGAAGTCGTCTTCGGTCACGTCGTGCCGGAGCCGCAGCAGCGCGCTGACCTCGTTGGTGACCGCCTCGATTGTCGCCTCGTCCTCGTCGGCGAGCGTCACGCTGATCTCCGACACGATGTCGTCGCCTGCCAGCGTGCGCGACGGGCTGATGCGCGTCTGAAGCGTCGTCAGCGGCACCAGCGCCTGGTTGTCGCGGCTCTGGAACGTCGCCTGGCCCGATTCCTCCATCACCGCGATCACGGTGAAGGTCTGGTTGTTGAGCCGCACCGTGGCGCCGATGGGGTTCTGTCCCGGGAACAGTTCCGTGGCAATGGTCTGCCCCAGGGCAATCACCCTGGCGCGTCGATTCAGGTCGTCCTCGGTGAAAAAGCGGCCGGCCTGCGGCTGGAAGGTGCGCACCTCGGCGTAGCTCGGCGTCGCGCCGATGATCTGCGTCGAAAACGCGTTGCCGCCCGCCACCAGCGACGCGTTGGTGTTGCGGGTGGGGGCAATGTCAACGATGCCCGGGATGTCCGCTTCTCGAATCGCCTCGGCATCGTCGAGGGTCAGCGTCGGCGTCGTGGCGCTCACGTCCACGAACCGCCCGCCAGTCTGCGCCTGGACGCCGGGGCTGATGAAGAGCAGGTTGGAGCCGGTGCCCCGGATGTTCGCCTCGATGGACGCCTGCGCGCCGGCGCCCAGCGACATCAGCGCAATCACCGCCGCCACGCCGATCACCATCCCCAGCACCGTCAGGCTGGTGCGCAGCTTGTTGGCGGCCAGCGCCCGCAGGGCCAGGCGCACGCCGTCGGCGAGGCTCATCCGGCCACGCCCGCCTGTTCGGTGCGGTCGTCGCCGGCAATCGCCCCGTCCACCATGCGAATCACGCGCTGCGTGCGCGCCGCCACGTCGGCCTCGTGCGTGACGATCAGCGTCGTGATGCCGCGCTCCTCATTCAGGAGGACGAGCAGCTCGATGATCTCGTTGGCCGTGGCCGTGTCGAGATTTCCGGTCGGCTCGTCGGCCAGCACCATGCTCGGGTTGCCCACCAGGGCCCGGGCAATCGCCACGCGTTGCTGCTGGCCGCCGGAGAGCTCCGACGGCTTGTGGTGCATGCGATCGTCCAGTCCGACGACGGCCAGCGCCTCCTCCGCGCGTTGCCGCCGTTGACGGTCGCGGGCGTAGAGCAACGGCATCTCGACCTGCTCCAGCGCCGACATGCGCGCCAGCAGGTTGAACGATTGGAAGACGAAGCCGATCTTGCGGTTGCGGATGGCGGCCAGCGCGTCGTCGGTCAGGTCCCCCACCAGCTCGCCGTCGAGGAAATAGCTGCCCGCCGTGGGCGCATCCAGGCACCCCAGCAGATTGAGCAAGGTCGATTTGCCCGAACCCGAGTGGCCCATGATGGCGACCATCTCGCCCTCCTGGACGTCGAAAGAGACGCCGCGCAGGGCATGCACGTCAATCGTGCCCATCTGGTACGTCTTGGTGAGGTCCTGGACGCGCACGACGGGTGTTGTCTCGCCGTTGCCCTGGGCGCTGGTGTCCACTAGCCGCCTCCGCCGCCTCCGCCGCCGCCGCCAAGGCCGCGGAGGCCGCCGCCGCCAAATTGCCCGGGTCTGAACTGACCGGGCGTGAAGCCGGCGGGCAGCTCGGGCAGCTGGAATCCGGCCACGGCCGCGCCGGTCAAGACGACGGCCTCGCCTTCCACGAGACCCTCGAGCACCTCGGCGAACAGCTCGTCTTGCAGCCCGACCGTGACGGGCTGTTGCTGGATCACGCCGTCCGGGCCGAGCACGCTCACGAACGACCGGGCCCCGACCGTTTGCACGGCCTGCCGCGGGATGGCCAGGGCACCGGGTGACTCGGCCAGCACGATCGACACGTCGGCCGTCAGCCCGCTCAGCAGGCGCGGATCGGGCGAGGTGAAGCCGATTTCGACCGGGTAGGTCACCAGCCCCTGCGACGCCTCGCCCTGCTGACCGCGATGGATCACGGCGCCGGCGAAGACCGCTCCGTTCAGCGCCTCGAACTCGAGTGTCACCGATTGGCCCAGCTTGACGAGCCCGATGTCGGATTCGTCGACGTTCACCAGCACGTGGATCGACCCGGCCTCGGCGAGGGTGACGACGGTTGCCGGCGCCTCCAGCCCCACTTGACCGTTCACATCAATCACGATGCCGGCAAAGGGCGCCTCGATGAGCGCATCGGCCAGATCCTCTTGCGCGGATTCCAGTCGCCGCTCGGCGTCCGTCACCGCCAGTTCGCTTTGCTCAACGTCCAGCGCGTCCGGCGGGGCCTGCACGTCGGCCAGTGCCAATGCAGCTCGGCGCACGGCATTCTCCGCCCGCAGAATCTCCAGGGCGGACGGCCCCAGCTCCAGCTCGTTCAATCGCGCATTGGCGTCGGTTAGGGACAACTCGGACGCGCGCACGGCCTGTTCGGCGAGGCGGACGTCGGTCGAGTCGGGCTCGGCGCGCAACTCGTCCAGGCGCAGCCTGGCCGCCTCGAGCGACAGCTGCGCCGACGTCAGGCCTGCTTGCTCACGGAGCAGCTCGGCGGCGTCCGGATCGGCGAGCAGTTCCTGCAAGCGGTCCTCGGCGGCAGTGACGCTGTGCGAGGCCACCACGATGGCGCTCTCTTGCGCGTCGACGTCAGTGTCGGACGGTCCGGCGCGCAGGTCGTCCAACTCCGTCGCGGCGTCCGCCACGGCCTGCCGGGCCGATGCCACCGCGGCTTCCTGCACCGCGATTTCGACCTCGCTCGGACCCTCGGTCAACTCGGCAAGTCGCTCGCGAGCGGATGCCAGTGCCGCTCGCGCGGTCCTGACATCTGCTGCCTGGGTTGCGATCTCAGTGGCCGACGGCCCCTCGATCAGGTCGCGCCGGTCCTCCTCGGCATCGCGCAGCGTGCCTTCGGCCAGGGCAACGTTTGCCCGGGCCTCGGCGAGATCAGCTTCGGTCGGAGCTTCCTGGAGTTCCGCCAGCTGTCGCCGGGCGGCGGCGAGTCCACGCTCGCCGGCGGCGATGGCTTCGTTGAGGGCGGCGTAGTCGGGTCCGGCCCGCGCTTCCCGGAGCTGCTGGGCGGCGGATTCGAGCCCGGCCTCGGCGGCCCGCACCCGGGCCGCGGCCGCCTCGATCTGATGCTCCGTGAACTCGTCGAATTGCGCCTCTCCGTGCGCCTCATACGCTGAAATCAGCGTGGCCGTGGCGGACTCGTAGCTCGATTCGGCGCTGGCGATTATCTGGATTTGCTTGGCCGGCGCCTCGTCGGCGGCCCGTCGGGCGCTGTCAAGGGTGGACTGTGCCGTGGCGATCTGGTCGCGAGCGTCCTGGAGTTGCGCTTCCGTCGGCCCGTTCACCAGCGTGTCCAGCGCCGACTGCGCTTGCAGCGAGCCGGCCTGCGCGCTCTGCACGGCGTTCTCGGCGTCGGCCAGCTCCTCCGCCGTCGGATCGGCCGTCAGCGACGCCAACTCCTCCTCGGCCTCGGCAAGCGCGGCGCGGGCGGCCACCACGCTCGCGGCGGCTTCGTCGATGTCGGCCTGTGTGGCGCCCGCGCGCAACGTGGCGAGCTGATCCTCGGCCTCGGCGTAAGCCGCGCGCGCCGATCGCAGCTTCAGTTCGGCGTTGGCCACGTCGCTCGTGCTTGGGTCTTCCAGCAGCGTGTCCAGCGCGTCCTTGGCGCCGGCGAGGCTCGAACGAGCGGACTCGATCGCGCCTTCGGCGTCGGCAATCGCGGCGACCGAAGGCTCGTCCAGCAGCGCCTGCAACCCCAGCTCCGCGCTTGCCAGGCTGGCTTGCGCCGAGGCAATCGCGCCTTCGGCTTCGACCAGATCGAGAGCGGTCGGTCCGGACTGGAGGTCTTCCAGATCCTTGACCGCACGGTCATGGTTCATCTGCGCCGAGACCACCGCCGCTTGAGCGGCCGCGATATCCGATGCGCTGACTGGGGCTCGCAGGTCGTCGAGCGACGCCTGCGCCTCCTGCACGTCCAGCTCCGCGCGCTCGACATCGGCGGCGTCGGCCGGCCGGAGCAGCTTGGCGAGCTGCAGCTCGGCTTGATGCAGGGAGGACGCGGCGTCGTCCACGGCCCTCTCCAGATCGATGACATCGAGCTGGGCCAGCACCGCGCCCGCGGGCACGATCTGCCCCGTCTCGACGTGCAACGCCTGCACCGTGCCGGACTGCCCAAATCCCAGCCCGACCGTGTTGCCAAACTCCACGTTGCCGATCACGGCAAGCGTGCTGACCAGGTCCCGGCGCTCAACACTGGCGGTGACCGGCGGCGCCTCTTCTTCGGCCTGAAATACCTCGAGCCGGATGATTAGAAAGGCCGCCACTCCACCAGCGACGGCCAGGATGAGCAGCGCCGCGATGGCCCGGCGAAGCAGTCGTGACATGGTGGGCCTCAGTCTCGCGGCCGCACGTGCACCGCGGCCACGCTGAATCTAGGCTTGAACCTGTCGTCATCCAGTTGACCGGCTGTGCAGATTTCGTGGATTTTGGTCCCAGGTCCGCGCGCTGGGCTAACAACAGCCCTGTAGGAGGCGAATTCATGGAAACTCGACGACTCGGCCGCACGGAGCACATGAGCTCGGTGGTCACGTTTGGCGCCGTCGCCGTTGGACGTGGGGTGGACCAGCCGGAGGCCGACGCCGCCGTTGATCTGGCCCTCAGTCGCGGCGTCAATCACATCGACGTGGCGCCCAGTTACGGCCAAGCGATGGAACGGCTGGCGCCCTCGATGCCCGCCATTCGCGACCAGGTGTTCCTCGGCGCCAAGACCGGCGAGCGCACCTACGAGGACGCCTGGCAGAGCATCCGCTCCTGTCAGCAGCGTCTGGGAGTCGAGGTGTTCGACCTCTTTCAGCTCCACAGCGTCAGCACATTCGAGGATTTGGAGGCGGTGACGGCCGATGGCGGCGCTCTGCAGGCGCTCATTGAGATGCGGGACCAGGGCCTCACGCGCTTCCTCGGCGTAACCGGGCACGGACCCGACGCGCCGCGCGTTCACCTGGAAGCGCTGCGGCGGTTCGACTTCGACACCATCATGTTCCCGGTCTCGCCCGCCATCTATCGCAACGCGGCCTACCGCCGGGACGCCGAGGCGCTCCTGGCCGCCGCCGCCGCGCGCGACGTCGGCGTGCAGACCATCAAGATGCTGGCCCGCGGCGGCTGGGGCGGCCGCGAGCGCGAGATCAACGTCTGGTACGACCCGCACCGCGAGCAGCCGGACATCGACCGCTCGCTCTGGTTCGTGCTCTCCCAGCCGGTGCACACCGCGCCCAGCACCGGCGATCTGCGCCTCTTGCCCCAGATTCTCGACGCCGCCGAGCGCTTCCACCCGCTAACCGAGGCCGAGCAGGCCGAGGCCATCGCCGCCCAGCGCCCGCCCATGCCGGAGCCGGGACTGGGAATCGAAGCCGCGGCTTAGGTCCCCGGCGCCGCGGGCGGCGTGAGATCGGCTTCGCTGTCGTCGGTGGCGTACATGATCGCTTCGACGGCCTCGCGCAGGGCTTCGCCGACTGGCAGCGCGGGCGCGCCTTCGGGACGTTCAGCGGCCCCAGCATTGGTCTGAATGGTCTCCACGATCGCGTCGATGGCGGCGTCCACGTCCTGTCCCGCGACGAACAGGAGCGACGCGAACGACTGGCCGCCGGCGCGCGCTTCGCGCACCTCGGCGGGGTCGCGTCCCGTGCGCTCGGCCACGACAGTGGTGATCGCTTGAGCCATGCCGCCGAACTGCCTGGCCCCTTCCGGTGGGGCCGGCGACTCGCCGTCGATCAGCGCGTCGACGGCGTTGCGCAGCGCAGCGCCCGGATCGAATCCGCCGCCAGCCGCGCCACCGCCTCCTGCCCCGGCGCCCGCGGCGCCAGTGCCGCCGGCTTGGCCTCCCCGACCACCTGGAAAGTTCGCCAGAATCCGGTCCACGGCTTCGTCGACGACCGCCGCGCGGTCGATGCCCTCAGCCTCGATGATCTCGGCCAGGGTCACGCCGGATTCTTGGAGCGTCTGGATCTCTTCCGCGGGCTTTCCGGCGGCCTCGGCCACGGCGGCAGTCACGGCGTCCGCCAACCCCGCACCGCCAAACCGTCCACCCAGGAATCCCGCGCCGCCCGGACGAGCGCCAGGCGCGCCCGCAGCCGGCGCGTCTTGACCAGTGGCCGGCGCTTCGCCGGTGGTGACGGGCTGCACCTCGGGCGTCGCCGTCGCGGCGGTCGTGGCGGGCGTGGATGGCGGGGACACCGTTTGCTGGGCAGCGACCGTTGTCGCGGTTGTGGCGCGAGCCGCCGGACGGATCGATTCCCCGGCATCGCCGCACGCCGCCGCGATCAGGCCGACCACAGCGGCCACGGCCGTCACGGCGGCAGTTCTGAAAATCCAACCTGGGCGCATGTCGACGCCTACTCCAAGCATGTCGCCTGAGTCTCGTGATCCCGGGTCGAGATGCCGTCCACCCCGTTTGCAGATTCAATGCAGACCGGCGCTGCCGCAATTCTTCGCTGTTCGGCGAGGTCCGGATTCGGCGCGTTTGCGGGCGCTGTAGGACTTGTCGTGTTGCCGACTCCGGGTAGTGCGTCGTTTTGAATCCGTCATTCCCGCGAAGGCGAGAATCCATCCCCAGTTGTCAGCCGACGAAACGAGGCCGTCCGCTGGCGCAGGGAACCCTCGCAGCACCCAGACGCCAGAGGACCCCACTCCCGGATTTCGGTCCGGGTTGCGTCGCCACATGCCGCGCATCTACCGTGCCCACGGCTGGCTCGCAGCGTGGTCGAAAGGGTGCCTCGTGGCGATGATGCGCGGGCGGTTTGCGGTCGTCGGCATTACGCCGCTCACTTGGCGGCCTCTCGCCCCTCAGCCGTGTCTCACACCTCGGTGGTCACTACAGCTAGCAGCTTCCCTCGTCTTCCCCGAACCTGGCGACTCGCATGGCACATTGCTCTGGAGTCCACCATGTCTTTAGGTACTTCAGGATGTCGCGGACTTCCTCGATCGACAATACGCCTTTCCATGCCGGCATGCGTAGGTGCCCCGACCCCGGTCCATCCGAACCGGCGAGTGGACTCGATCCCCTCGGCATCCCTTCGAGGATCAGGGCCTCCAGCACACTGTCAGCATGGAGCACGGTGTGACCGCTTGGCCCGTGATACGGGGCTTCGGGCCTTTTGCCCGCTCCGTAATAGTCGCCATGACAATTCTGACAGTGCTCAACATAGAGTATCGCTCCCCGGGCAATGCTCTCCTCTACATCGACGGTTGACGAGCAGCTTACGAGCACCAGAAACGCGGCGACGATGCCAGAGGCCCCACAATTTGGGAGCAGCTTGCCAGTCCAAGAGACGCTACACAGCCGCTCCCGATGGACCTGCCCCACAGCAGCAGGCGCACCCAATTGGCATTACACGATCAGGCATCAAGGCCGTTGATCGACCCAATCAATGATGCCCGTGCTCGCTCAACCCCTGCGAGTATGAGCTCAAGATATTCACGAAGTTTTGCCTGGGACGCTTCCTCCGTCGCATCCGGAGAAACCGGTATAAACTGCGGCAGTTGCGCGCTCAAACGCACGCCGTCGTCGCCATCGCTGCTAGGCTCCCAGATTTCGATCTCGATGTGTCCCCGGTACAGCGGATCGTTCGGTCCCAATCGGGGCGGAGGACCGTTCGGATCAAACGATGCGCCATCCACGTTGACCAAACGCACCTGTTTAGGATTCATCGCACACCTCCCGGGTATGAACTTCGAGCTCGCGAGACTCGTGCAAGCGAAAACACTCTTCGTTGCGCTACTAACATGAAGGGCACCACGCCGTATCTCCTAAGCCCCAATTACAGCACATATAGGCGATTCGAAATCTACCTTGAGCGCATTCATCGCCCGTCTGTAGCCACGCCGGGCATATGCAGCATTTGGCACAGATATGTGATAAATCAGGGGGCACCGTTGTTACGCATGATTCACAGAAATTGCATGGGCCTAGTGCCATTGAACAACCCCACACCGCAGAAGCCGGTGGGACATTGACTCCAAGTTTCCCAAATACAGCCGCGACACCGACGGCAACCCCAAACGTCACGCTCCGTAAGAAGCCACGACGTGAGAATCGCGAGCAGAGTCTTCTAAATCCTTGGGAAACTCGTTGTTCAGAAGACTCGACAAAGCCTTCCCCTCGATCAACTCCATCTTGCTCCCAATACATTATGATCCTCCGATCATTCGCAGTGCTGTCACTTGTGACGTGTCGTCGCGTATGAAGTATCGTCCCCTTCCACCCCAAGATTCGGTGTCCGGTCCAAATCCTCCGTGGCTGGGCTCCCTATTGACTCAGGATGCGTTTTCAACAGCTCATCAATCTGACGTGCAGTCACAGTAGCTATCTTCCGTTGAGTATGTAACGATTGATCGACTACCAGTAGAGATGGCGTTCGGGGAACACCCCAATCTCTAAATGACCTTGAGTCTTCGTCGGCCAAGACTACGACGCTAGAATCGATGCTGTAGCTTGCCCTAAATGACCGCACTTCATCCGGGATCGAAGAAAGAACGACGATCGCGGTCCATCCTTCGAACCATCTGGATGACTGCCCCTCACGAAATACCGAGAGGGCATTGTCACACGCCGAACAACTTGGCGACACCATCAGCAACAGCGTCCGAGTGCTCGCCAATTCTTCTAAGATCACTGTCGTGCTGTCAGCATCGCGGAATGTCACTGGTGGCAGAGGATCGTTGATTTTGAGCAAAGCCTCCTCTCGCGTCAGATGAATCAGTGGGCCCATGGCGTCAAAAAAGACCCCTAGATGCCGCAAGGTTACGACCATTAGCAAGGCTAGGATTACGACTAGAATCCATAACACAACGTATGATGTAATGAACGCAAGATTGTCAATCATTATATCTGCTATGCCTGAGAAATTGGTGTGCGTTGCGGCCATCATCTACTGATAATTGGACGTCCACGAATAAATCAATCCATATGGGTAATAGGATGAACATTGTTGCTGATGCAAAGACTACTGAAGGATGATGAAGCGTTACCATTATAGGTAAATCATGCACAGCCTCTCCCCCATTAGCTATAATAGCGGCAGAGATTGGGAAGCTGGCAATCAATAGCAGCAGAGCGTTTCGACTGATTGTATTCCATCCAAGCCGTGATGATTGAACTAGACCGAAGCATCCGCATGCGACTTTATGTTCTCGGCGTATATTCGTGAAAACCGCAGCTATGAATGTTGCGAATAGCGCTACGGAAATGGTGGATGTGACAGGAATCAGGCTTGGAATAAGCCAGGCGATAGCGAGTGCCACCTCTATGGCTGAGAGGGTTCGCGAGATTATGCGCCGAATCGCATGAGGACCGATGCTATAGCCTGCTACAACGTCGACGAATTGGCGGTATTTGCGCCACTTGCCAACGCCGGAGGTAAAGAAAACGATTGCGAGTGCAATCTGAGCACCTTCGACGAATGAAATAGAAATTGGATGCACGATAGCATTGTGAACGAAGAATCAGGTGACGAAAGGTAGCAAATGGAAGTGGACGTGTGAAAATAGGCAGTCAGCCAATAGTGGATCACTTTGTCCTGGCCGCCACCGGTGTGATTAGCCACCCAAGCGCTCCGACGCTTCGTCCCCACGCCAGGTCAGGCTTGCGACCATAGGGTGGCGCCGGAGGCCATCGGCGCTAACGTCACGAGGGCCCGGTCGCCACGCCGACCCCAGTGCCAGTTGCAGCAGCACGGCAGCCCATCTACCGTGCCCACGGCTGACTCATCGAGCGCGATAGGGGACCTCTGTGACGCTGATGCGCGGGCGGTTTGCGGTCGTCGAGGCGCTGCGGGCCGAGGGCGTCCGCTACGTCTTTGGCAATCCCGGCACCACCGAGAGCCCGCTGATGGACGCGCTGGATCGCGCGCCCGACCTCAAGTACATCCTGGCCGCCCAGGAAGGCGTCGCCATGGGCATGGCGGACGGCTATGCGCGGGCGTCGGGAGACGTCCCCTTCGTCAACCTGCACATCGATACCGGTCTCTCGAACGGGCTGAGTCTGCTCTTCAACGCCTACGCCGGCGGCACGCCGCTGGTGCTCTCGTCGGTGAACGCCAGCCTGTCCAAGATGGCCGACTACCGCACCGACCTGGCGGGACTGACCCAGCAGTTCACCAAGTGGGGCGCGGAGGTCACCCACGCGGACCAGATCCCGTCGGTGATGCGGCGCGCGTTTGCCGAGGCCCGGACGCCGCCCACGGGGCCCACGTTTGTCGGCTTCGCGCCGGAGTCGCTCGATAGCGAAGCGGATTTGTCGATCGCGCCACGAACCGACACCTTCGTGCGGGCGGGACCCGACCCCCGCGCCGTTGAGGCCGCCGCGGCGGTGCTGGCAAAGGCCCAGCGCCCCCTCATGGTCGTCGGAGACCGCGTGGCGCAGTACGACGCCGTCGATGCGGCCGTCGCCGTTGCCGAGCGGTTGGGCGCGCGCGTCTACGGCGCCGGATACGCCGAAATGACATTCCCCACGGGGCATGCCCAATGGATCGGCCAGCTGCCGCCCTATGCCCGGCTCTATCCGGAACAACTGCGCGCGGCCGACATGGTGCTGGCCGTGGGCTGCAAGGTCTTCCACGACTTCTTCGATCTGCCGACGGACGTGCTCGCGCCCGATGCCACCCTCATCCACATGGACTGCAACGCCAGCGAGATCAACCGCTCCCAGCCCACCGACCTGGGCATCCTGTGCGATCCGCGCGCCGGGCTGGATGCGCTGGCCGAGGCGCTCGACGCGGCCTTCGACCCCGCGCGAGTTGAGGCCGCTGTCGACCGCGCCGCGCGCATCGCGGCCGAGACGGCGGCCAAACGCGCCGCCACGCAGGTCGCGATCCAAAGCTGCCGGTCGAGCCGCCCCATGCCACCGCTCCGCATGATGCACGAGCTCGCGCGGGCGGCGCCCGAGGACACCGTGATCGTCGACGACTCGATCAGCGCGCGTCCGATTCTTCACGAGGCTTTCGAGTTCAGCCGGCCCGGCAGCATGCACTCCGAGCGCGCTGGGGGCGCTATCGGTTGGGGCATGGGCGCGGCGCTCGGGGTGAAGCTCGCCGAACCGGACCGCCCGGTGCTGGGCATCGTCGGGGACGGCAGCGCCATGCTCTCGGCCCAGGCTCTCTGGACGGCCAGCGCCTACCGGATTCCCGCGGTCTACGCCGTCTGCAACAACGGCGGCTACCGCGTGCTCAAGGTGAACCTGCACGCCTATTTCGAGCATGTGCTCGGTGAGCCGGACCGCCCGACGAGCTATCTCGGGATGGACCTGCCGCAGGAGTTCGACCTGGCGGCGCTTGCCGGCGCCATGGGCGTTGTGTCCGAGCGGATCGAAGACCCCGAGCGAATCGGCCCGGCGTTCGAGCGCGCTCTCGACTCCGGCAAGCCGGCGCTGCTCGACATCGTCATCGATGGAGCGTTGTAGCCGCCT
Organism: Chloroflexota bacterium; assembly: GCA_034428595.1. GTDB lineage: Bacteria > Chloroflexota > UBA11872 > UBA11872 > UBA11872 > JAJECS01. The sequence continues at coordinate 13,775 of DAOUHO010000147.1, forward strand.
CCACGTCCGGCGCCAGCACCACCTTGCCGATGGTTTCCCGCGCCTCGATCATGCGGTGCGCCTCCGCCGCCTGCTCCAGCGGCAGCACGCGCGCCACGACCGGACGCAGCCTGCCCGCCGCGGCCAGATCGAGAAGTTCTTCCATGATCTCGGGAGCGTGCGCCGCCGCATTGCTCGCCCCGCCCCAGCCAATCAGCTGGATGTTCTTGGTCCAGAAGGGATAGAAGTCCACCTTCCCCACGCCGGTGAAGCTGTTGGACCCGAAGCTCACCATGCGCCCGCCCTCGGCCAGGCACTCCAGGCTGCGAGCGAACACGTCGCCGCCCACGGACTCCCACACCACGTCGACGCCGCGACCGTCGGTGGCCGCCAGCACCGCCGGCGCGAAATCCTCTGCCCGGTAGTCGATCACCACGTCGGCGCCCAACTCGCGCACCAGCGCCACCTTGGCCGCGCCGCCCGCCGTGGCGATCACCCGCGCGCCAAACGACTTGGCCAGCTGCACCGCCAACACGCCCGTTCCTCCCGCCGCGGCGTGGATGAGCACCGTCTCGCCGGCCGATAGCCCGGCGGCAATCCGCAGCGTGTGATAGGCCACCGGCGCGTAGTTGAAGGCGGCGGCCTCCGCCGGCGTGAACCCGTCGGGAACTGCCGTAGGACCAACCGAACCTTCGGGATTGGCGCGCAAGGCAGCGGCGTCCACCAGGCCATACTCGACGTACGAGCCGGGGCGCAGACCGCCCACCAGGTGCCGCGAGCCGAGCGCTACGTCCTGCGCCTCGGTTCCGATCGCCACCACCTCGCCACACACCGTGCCGCCGCGTACGAATGGCGGTTCGGCCAGGCCATAGCCAGGTTCCCGCGCAGAGCCGATGCGCCCGCTGCCGCCCTTACGAATGTGCAGTTGGACATAGTCAACCGACACCGCCAGCACCCGCAGCAGCACCTCGGACGGTCCCGGCTGCGGCACGGGAAGCCGGGCCGGGACCAGCACCTCCGGCGCACCAAACGTGTGGTGCACCACCGCGCGCATGTGGCTGGGCAACGACCCAGTCATTTCACCCGGCTCGGCCATGCGCGGGCAACGGGCTGAGGGGCCGGAGGTGTGAACGCCGCCTCGTTGGCCCTACCATTGGCTGAATCGGTCTCCAGGGTGAAGCGCCATCGACACTGCGGATGCCAACCCGCCGCGCGTGCTCGTTGTTGACGATGAAGCCAGTCTGCGCGCGGCTCTGACCTACAACCTACGCCGGGAGCACTACGCTGTCGAGACGGCCAGCGACGGGGAGGAGGCGCTCGACCTCGCCCTCACCTCAGACCCCGATTTGATCATCCTGGACCTGATGCTCCCGGGCATGGATGGGCTGGATGTATGCCGGCAGATTCGTCGCCGGAGCTCGGTGCCCATCCTCATGCTCACCGCCAGAGACGACGAGATCGATCGCGTCGTCGGCCTCGAGATCGGCGCGGACGACTATCTGACCAAGCCTTTTTCGATGCGCGAGCTCATCGCCCGGACCCGCGCCATGCTCCGGCGTCGCCAGTTGCTGCGAGCCGAAATGGCGGCGTCCCAGCAGGACTCCCACCTGCTCGAGGGCGCCGGCGTCCGCCTTTCAATCCCCGACCGCAGCGTCGAGGTCGACGGGCGGGCAGTGCAACTCAAACCGAAGGAGTTCGAGCTGCTGGCCTTCCTGATGCGGCACGCCGGCCAGGTGTTTTCCGCCGAGCGGCTCATCGAGCGCGTGTGGGGCTACACGCCGACCAGCGACACGCGCACCGTCGCCGTCCACGTTCGCAGCCTGCGCACGCGCGTTGAAGAGGATCCCTCGAAGCCGCGCCGGATTCAGACGCTTCGCGGCGTCGGCTACAGGTTCGTTCCCTAGGAGAAACCGACATGGGACTCCGCGCTCGGCTCGTGCTCGCCGGCGCGATTGGTGTGCTCGGCGGCGTGCTGACTATCTGGATTGCCCTGGCCGTGGGCGGCGAGGGTCCGCCCGATCTCGCGGCATGGGCTGCGGCGGGACTCGGCATAGGTCTCGGCGTTGGCGCGGTGCTGACGCTATGTGTCGTGCGCGTGCCCATGCGCACGATTGCGGCGGTGCGCGATGGACTCGCGCGCGCGACCGGCGGGAAAGACGCGACGGTCGTTCCGGCGGGGGGGGCAGGCACCGCCGAGTTGGCCCGGATGTTCAATGACGCCGCGCACCTCCTCGACATTCGCCGTCGCGCCATTCGGCAGAGCCACGCGCAGCTCAGGGCCGTGCTCAGCGCCATGGCCGACGGCGTCGTCATCGTGGACGAGGAGGAGGCCGTGGCGCTCATGAATCCCTCGGCCGGATCGCTGCTGGGTGTCGATGCCGAGAATGCGCCGGGGCGGTCGCTCCCCGACGCCCTGCGTGACCACGAGCTTGTCGACGTCTGCCAGCGCGCCCGCACCGCGGACGACACCGTGAGCGAGTCGCTGGTCGCGGTTGGGCCGCTGGGGAGCTCTATTCAGGTGGTTGCCACTCCCATCCGGCTGGGCGACATGCGCCACATCGTCCTCGTGCTGCACGACCTCACCGAAGTCCGCGCCACGGCGGCGGCCCGGCGCGACTTCGTGGCCAACGTGTCGCACGAGCTGCGCACGCCGGTCACGTCGTTGCGAGCCCTCGTCGAGTCGCTGCAAGCGGGAGCCGCGGACGATCCCGAGCTGCGCACCGACTTTCTCGGCCGCATCGAAGGCGAGATCGACCGGCTCACGGCCATGACCGCCGAGCTTCTCGATCTGGCAGCCGCCGAAGCCGGCCGCATGTCCCAGCAGTTCGAGCGCGTCAACCTGGGAGACCTCGTGCGGCAATCCGCCGAGCGGCTGCGCCCCCAGGCCGAGCGCGGCGGCGTCGTGCTCGATGTCGACTCGCCCGGAACCGTCCTCACCGTCAGCGCCGACCCGGCGCAGGCCGACCGCATGGTGGTCAATCTCTTGCACAACGCCATCAAGTTCACGCCGCCCGGCGGACAAGTGCGCGTGAGCGTTCAGGCCGAGAACGGCGACGCGGTCGTTCGCGTGCACGACACCGGCGTCGGCATCGAGCCGGAGGAGCTCCCGCGTGTCTTCGAGCGCTTCTACAAGATCGACCCTTCGCGCGCCGGCGAGGGCTCCGGGCTCGGTTTGGCCATTGCCAAGCACACCGCCCTGTTGCACGGCGGACGCATCTGGGCTGAATCCGACGGGCCGGACCGAGGCTCGGTGTTCGCCGTGGCGCTCCCGGTTGCGGCCGAGAATTAAGCGAAGTCTTAGCGCGCGCTTAATCCCCGTTTAGAGTTCGCGGGCGTGGCTTTAGATCAGGCGCGTACCTTGCTCGCTGCGGCAGAAATCCAGCCGCGCTAGTCCCAGGAGCGGGAGGCACGAGTGGCCAAGCTGACGAGACGGCACGTAATTCGAGCAATGGGAGCCGGAGCGCTCGGTGCGGGCGCTGCGGGAGTTCTCGCCGCCTGCGGCGAGCCCGAAGTCGTGGTCAAAGAGGTCGAGAAAGTCGTCACCAAGGAAGTCATCGTCGAGAAGATCGTCACGGTTCCGGCGCCGGCGGGCCCGATGACCGGGACGATTCTGGCGGATGGCTCGAGCACGGTGGGTCCGGTCACGCAGGCGGTGGCGGAAGAGTTTCGCGGCCAGTTCCCCGAAATCCGGGTGCCGGTCGGAATCTCCGGCAGCGGCGCGGGATTCAAGAAGTTCTGCATCGGCGAGACGGACATCTCGAACGCCTCGCGGCCGATCAAGGCATCGGAAATCGAAACCTGTCAGTCCAACGGCATCGACTTCGTGGAAGTGCCGGTGGCGTTCGACGGCCTGGCGGTGCTGGCGAACCCGGCCAACGACTTCGCCGACTGCCTGACGGTGGCGGAGCTGCAGAAGATCTGGGAGCCGGCGTCCGAGGACACGATCACCAGTTGGACGCAGGTGCGCGACGGCTTTCCGGACGAGCCGCTGATCCTCTATGGACCGGGCGTTGACTCCGGAACCTACGACTACTTCACCGACGCCATCGTGGGTGAGGAAGGCGCGAGCCGGGGCGACTTCACGCCGAGTGAAGACGACAACGTGCTGGTGCAAGGCATTGCGGGCGACCGCAGCGCGACGGGATTCTTCGGCCTGGCGTACTACGCGGCGAACAAGGACAAGCTGAAGCTGGTGTCGGTGGACGGTGGCGACGGCTGTGTGGCGCCGTCGGCGGAGACGGTGAACACGGGCACGTATCAGCCGCTGTCGCGGCCACTGTTCATCTACATCTCGGTGCCGGCGGCGGAGCGTCCGGAAGTGCAGACGTTCGTCGAGTTCTACTTGAAGAACGCAGGCACGCTGGCCGGAGACGTGGGCTACGTGTCGCTGCCGCAAAACATCTACGACCTGGCGCTGCAGCGGTTCAACAACCGCGTCACGGGTTCGATCTTCGAGGGCGAAGGCGCCAAGGTCGGCGTGTCACTCGAAGACCTCCTCAGCTAACCCCAATCCCCCGAGCGCTGTGGAAGCCCCCCACTCTGCTCCCAGCGCGCCGGCTCCCGTACCCGCGGATGTACGGGAGCCGGCCAGCCGGGGCTTTGGCGCGGCAGTGACCAAGGACCTGTCCCGTATGCTTGGCGCGCGCCTCTCCGGCCGGACCCCTGACCCTCAGGACGGGAACAGCTCATCGGGCGCCCCTAAGGTTCAATCGCAATTCGCGCCGCGCCGGCGCCGTGCGCTCATCGAGCGCGGCATCCACGGCGTGCTCTTCATGTGCGCCGCGGTCTCGATCCTTACAACGGCCGGCATCATCTTCACGCTGCTCGGCGAGACGCTGGCGTTCTTCCGCGAGGTCCCGATCATCGATTTCCTCACGGGAACGCGGTGGACGCCGCTCTTCGTCTCGCAGTCGTTCGGCGTCCTGCCGCTGGTTAACGGCACGCTCGTGGTCGCGCTCGTCGCAATCGTGGTGGCCGTCCCGATCGGGCTCATGAGCGCCATCTTCCTCAGCGAATACGCGCCCTCGCGCGTGCGCGCGGCCGTGAAGCCGATTCTGGAGGTCTTGGCCGGAATTCCGACCGTTGTCTACGGATACTTCGCGCTGCTCTTTGTCACACCCATCTTGCGGGACATATTTCCGCAGACGCAGGTCTTCAACGTGCTCAGCGCGGGCATTGTCATGGGCTTCATGATTCTGCCGATGATGGCGTCGATCAGCGAGGACGCCCTGCGTGTCGTGCCGCGAACCTTGCGCGAAGGCGCGTTTGCGCTCGGCGCCACGAAGTTCCAAGTGACGGTTCGCGTGGTGGTGCCGGCGGCGCTGTCCGGAATCCTCGCCGCCATCATCCTGTCCGTGTCGCGGGCCATTGGCGAGACGATGATCGTGTCGATCGCCGCCGGGCTGCAGCCCAAGGTCGGCTTCGACTTGCTGTCCTCCATGGAGACGATGACGGCCTATATCGTGCAGGTCAGCCTGGGCGACACGCCGCAGGACACCATCGAATACCGCACGCTCTTTGCCGTGGGCACGCTCTTGTTCCTCATGACGTTCGTGATGAACATCCTCAGCGACTGGATCGTGCGGCGCTACCGCGAGGTGTATGAATGACGCAGGACGCGGCGACACGCTGGCGCCCGCGCATCCGGCAGCGCAACGCGATTGGGCGCGGCTTTGCCCTGCTGACCATCGTGTCAACGCTGCTCGGCATCGCGGTGCTCGTAGCCCTGCTAGTCGACGTGTTCAGCGACGGCGGCGCCCAAGTCGACGGCCACTTCCTGACGAGCTACCCGTCGCGCTTTCCCGAGGTCGCCGGGCTGCGCTCCGCTCTCCTGGGCACGCTGTGGCTCATGGTCCTCACGGCTGTCATCGCCTTCCCACTTGGCGTCGGCGCAGCCATTTACCTCGAGGAATACGCGCCCAACAACTGGCTGACGCGGTTCATTCAGCTCAACATCGCCAACCTGGCCGGGGTGCCGTCGGTCGTCTATGGCCTGCTCGGCTTGGGGCTGTTTGTGCGGTGGTTCGCGCTTGGCCGCAGTCTCATCGCGGGAGCCATGACCATGGCGCTCTTGATCCTCCCGCTCATCATCGTCGCCTCGCGCGAGGCGATCCGAGCGGTCCCGGCCAGTCAGCGCGAAGCGTCGTACGCCCTGGGCGCCACGAGGTGGCAGACGGTATTTCGAACCGTGTTGCCGGCGGCGGGCGGTGGCATCCTCACCGGGACGATCCTGGCGCTGGCGCGCGCCATCGGCGAGACGGCGCCACTGATCACCATCGGCGCGCTGACCTTCATCGCCTTCGACCCCACCGGCCCGATGGACCTGTTCACGGTCCTCCCGATCCAGATATTCAACTGGGTCTCGCTGCCCCAACGGGAGTTCCACGACCTGGCAGCCGGGGGCATCGTGATCCTGCTCATCGTCTTGTTGGTCGCCAACTCGATCGCACTCTTCGTCCGATTCCGACTGCAGCGGAGGTTTGACTGATGGAGGCCAGGACAACGAGAGCCCTCGCGACTCAGTCGCCGACGGCCCCGTCGGCGAACGACGGCGCGCCGGCGAACGGCCCCGCCAAACCCGACGTGCTGGTCACCGAGAACTTGAAATTCTGGTATGGCAACACGATGGCGCTATCGGGCATCTCCCTCAACATTCCGCAGCACGAGGTAATGGCCATCATCGGTCCGTCCGGGTGTGGCAAGAGCACCTATCTGCGCTGCCTGAACCGCATGAACGACCTCATTTCGAGCGCTCGCGTCGAAGGACGCGTCATCTTCGATGGCGAGGACATTTACGCGCGCAACGTGGACCCGGTGCAGATGCGACGTCGCATCGGCATGGTGTTCCAAAAGCCGAACCCCTTCCCCAAGTCCATCTACGACAACGTTGCCTACGGGCCCAAGGTCAATGGCTACCGCGGCTCGATGGACGATCTCGTCGAGCACTCCCTACGCCAGGCGGCGCTCTGGGATGAGGTCAAGGACGTTCTCAAGAAGAGCGGCCTCGAGCTATCCGGCGGGCAGCAGCAGCGCCTCTGCATCGCCCGGGCGCTCGCCGTCGAGCCGGACGTGATTCTCATGGACGAGCCCTGCTCGGCCCTGGACCCCATCGCGACCACCCGCATCGAAGACCTTATTCGCGAGCTGCGCGAGAACTACACCATCGTGATCGTCACTCACAACATGCAGCAGGCCGCACGCGTCTCCGACCGCACGGCCTTCTTCATGATTGACGAGCAAAGCTCCGGCTCGCTCGTGGAGGTCGACGAGACCCAGCGACTCTTCACCACACCGACTGATCAGCGCACAGAGGACTACATCACCGGCCGCTTCGGCTAGGGAGGAAGGCGCTCATGCCGCGCCAGGAATACGTCCAGCGTCTGAATGAACTCCAGGATGAAATCCTGCTTGTCGGGTCGATGGTTGATAAGGCGGTCCAGCGCGCCGTGGAAGCCCTGCGGACTCGCGACGCCGCTCTAGCCCAGGCGGTGATCGACGCCGACGATGACATCGACGCGCGTCAGATCCAGCTCGAAGAGCAAGCCATCGACATCATGGCCACCCAGCAACCGATGGCCAGCGATCTGCGCCAGCTGGTCACGGCCCTCCACGTGGCCGACGAGCTGGAGCGCATGGGCGACTACGCCGAAGGCATCGCCAAGATCACGCTGCTTATGGGCGAGCAGGCGCCCATCAAGCCATTGATCGATATTCCCCGCATGGCCGACATCGCCCGCGAGATGATGCGCGCCAGCCTGGATGCGTTGGTGGCCCGCGATATCGAGGCCGCGTCTGCCGTTTGGCAGCGGGACGATGAGGTCGACGAGCTCTACGAGCAGGTCTACCGCGAGCTCGTCACGCATATGATCGCGGATCCCAAGAAGATCGAGCGCGCGACCTATTTGATCTGGGTGGCCCACAACATCGAGCGCATTGCCGACCGCGCCACAAACATCGCCGAGCGCGTGATATTCGTGAGCACGGGCCAGATTCCCACGCGCGAAGAGTGGTGGGATAAGCGCCTCACCGAGCGCAGCAATGGCGACGGCGCCGACGGCAGGCTTCCACCGGTCGGGGTCTAGCGAGCGGCGCGTCGCCATGGCTGCCCCGCGCGTACTGTTCGTCTGCCGGCGCAACGCCGGCCGCAGTCAGATGGCTGCCGCCTTCCCGGCGCACCACGGCCAGGGCAAGGTGATCGTCGCTTCCGCCGGCACGGCGCCCGCGGATACCGTGGATCCGACGGTGGCCGCGGCGATGCGCGAGATCGGCATCGACATTCGCAAGAACCTGCCGCGCCGCATCTCGGAAGCCGATGTACGCGCCACCGACATCTGCATCACCATGGGGTGCGGCGACCAGTGCCCGGTCCTCCCCAACGTGCGCTACATCGATTGGCCCTTCGTCGATCCCGCCGGCCGCCACCTGGCCGACGTGCGCCCGATTCGGGATGGCATCGAGCGCAATGTTCAAGCGCTGCTTGCCGAGTTGGGAGTCCAGCCCGCGCCTATGCCTAGCTGACCGGAGCCGCTGGCTCTAGGCTGATAGGCCATGGTCCAACACAATCTGCGCGGGCGTGGACCGATGGGCCGTAGGGGCGGTTCGCGAACCG
>DAOUHO010000148.1:0-13331 GCA_034428595.1 Chloroflexota bacterium
CCGCCCAGGCCGCCTCGGCCGTGGCTTCGGGGAAGGTCGGGTGTGCGTGGATCGTCTCGCGCAGGTCGCCCAGCGTGGCTTCGAGCTGTAGCGCCAGCGCGCCCTCCGCAATGATGTCGCTGGCCCCAGGGCCGATCACGTGCATGCCCAGCAGCCGCCCATTCGCGGCGTCGGCCACCAGCTTCACAAAGCCGTCGGTGTCGCCGAAGGCGCGAGCGCGGCCCAATGCCTGGAAGGGGAACCGTCCCACCGTCACCTCGCCGTGCCGCTCCCGCGCGTCGGCCTCGGTGAGCCCCACGCTGGCGATCTCGGGATGGGTGAAGGTGCACGCCGGCACGACGTCATCGTGGTAGGCCGCCGATCCGCCCATCACGTTCTCCGCCGCGACCACTCCCTGGTGCGAGGCCACGTGCGCCAGCAGCCGCTGTCCCGTCACGTCGCCGATGGCGTAGATGTCGGGATTGCTCGTGCGCATGGCGCCGTCCACGGGAATCCCCTGGGGGCTGTGCGTCACGCCCATGCGATCGAGTCCAAGGTTCAGCGCGTTGGCCCGGCGCCCGGTGGCCATCAATACATGCGTCGCGTCGACCTCCAGGGTCTCGTCATCCTTCGCCAGACTCACGCGCAGCCCGCCCTCGCGCTCGGCGATGGACTCGATGCGGGCGCCGTCGCGCACGGTCACGCCCTGCTGCACTAGGATCTTGCGCAGGGCCGCGCTCACGTCGGCGTCTTCGTTGGGAACCACCGTGGGGAGCATCTCGACCAGCGTGACCTCGCTCCCGAGCAGCGCGAACAACGTGGCCCACTCGACGCCCACCGCGCCCGCGCCCGCCACCACGATCCGTTCGGGCGGCTCTTCCAGCTCGAACGCCCCGTCGCTGTCGATCACGCCCGGCAGGTCCGTGCCCGGAACCGGCGGCATCACCGACGACGAGCCGCTGGCGATGATGACCTTCGGCGCCATCACCAGGTCGCCGCGATCGCCCATGTCCACCTCGACGACGCCCGCGCCCGCCAGCGTTCCGTAGCCGCGCACCACCGTGACCCCGGCGGCGCTGAGCAGGCCGCCCACCCCGCGCACAAGCTGGCGCACGATGCGGTCCTTGCGCGCCCGCATGGCCGGATAGTCGGCTTCGACCCCCGACACGTTGACGCCGAACGCGCCGGCGTGGAGCGCGAGCTGGTAGACCTCGGCGCTGCGGAGCAGGGCTTTGGACGGAATGCAGCCCCGCAGCAGGCAGACGCCGCCAACCTCTTCGGCCTCGACCAGCGCGACGCTGGCCCCAAGCGCGGCTGCCCGCAGGGCCGCCACGTAGCCGCCCGGACCGCCGCCGAGCACGCACACATCCGCCGTTATCGGCATGGCATCGTCCGAGTCGCCGGAGCGGACGGCATTGTAGATGGCGGGCGTGGGCGATCAGGCCGCATCGGCAAAGGCCTCGCAAATCCCGCGATAGACGCCCACCGCCGCCTCGAGCTCGGCCAGCTCGATCCACTCATCGTTCGTGTGCGCCTGCGCAATGTCCCCCGGTCCCAGCACTACGGCGGGCAGCCCGCCGACGGACGCCAGCATGGCGGCGTCGGTGGCATACGCCACGGCGGCCAGGGTCGGGTCGCGACCGGCCTTGGTAAGCGCCTGCACGGTCGCGCGCACCACCGGCTCGTCGGCGGCGGTCTCCATGGGCGGCACATGCACGTAGGGCGCCTCGCGCTCGACGCGGAGCCCGGTGTCCGCCTGACGTAACTGGTCCAGCGCGCGATCCACTTCGGCAAGAACCGCGTCCGGCTCCTCACCGGGCAGGAGCCGCCGGTCGCAGTCGATCTGGCAGGCGTCCGGCACCACGTTCACCGCCTCGCCGCCTTGTGTCGTGCCCACGCTCCACGTCGCGGACCCAAGGCGCGGATGCGACGACCGCGCCAGGCCCGGCTCGATACCGTCGCGCAGCGCGCCGATCACCGTCTGCATATCGAAAATGGCGTTGCGGCCGCGCTCCGGCGTCGCGCTGTGCGCCGCCACGCCGGCGGTGCGCACGCGCCACCGCAGCACGCCCTTGTGGGCCACGATGGGTTGCAGGTTGGTCGGCTCGCCCACGATCACCGCGTCCACGGCGGGCCGGCGCTCGGCCAGCGCCCGCGACCCGCGCATGGTGATCTCTTCGTCCATGGACCCCGCCAGCCAGACATTGATCGGAAACGCCGGATCTCCGGCGGCGCTTTCGAGGACGCTCAGCATGGCGGCCAGCGAGCCCTTGGGATCGGCCGAGCCTCGCCCGTAGAGCCGCCCGCCCTCGATGCGCGGATTCAGCGCGTCCGGCATCGGCGCCAGCCCAACCGTGTCCAGGTGGCACTCGAACATCAGCGTGCGGGGGCGTCCGCGGTCGACGCGGGCCAGCACGTTGGGACGGCCGGGCTCGACCTCGTGCAGCTCAACGTCCGCGCCCATGCCGCGCGCGGCCTGCGCCACGTAGTCCGCCATCGCCTGCTCGCCGGGCCCCCCGGGCAGGCTGGCGTTGACGCTGTTGATCGCCACCAGGTCGGCCAGGCGCGAAACCAGGGCGGACATGGGCGGATTCTCAGTGAGTGGGGCGCCGAAGTATAGGCGCGGCCGCCGTCCAGCGTACTACCAGACAAATACCGAACAAGCGGCTATACTGCCTCCATGCCCCTCGTCAAGGATCCGCCCGTGGCGACCCTCTCCTCGCCGCGCGACGTGAATGTCCGCCCGCGTCCGCCGACGCCGCCTCCCGTCATACGGCGGCCCACGCCGACCTGTCCCGACTGCGCCGCGCCGCTGCGGGCGCAGGGACTCTGCCTCGTCTGCCCGGCCTGCGGCTTCGGCGCCTGCGGCTAGGCGGTCTGCGTCGGTTCGACGTCGCCGACGTGCCGTGCCAGATAGGCCCCGCCGGCGACCCCTAGCATGCTGCTGGGGCCGGTGGCCGCGCCGATCGCCGCCCCGAAGCCGGTCGCCATCACGACCACCGCCGCCAGGTTGTCGACCGTCACCGTCATGAACATGTCCGACACCAGGGGCTCGGAGAATCGCAGCAGGAAGGTCTCGCCCGCGCCCAGTATCTGGGCGAACGACGCCACCACGAGACCCAGCGCCGCGATTCCGAGCAGCGCGGCGGCGGCGGCGCTCGCCATGATGATCACCCCGACCATGGTGCGCAGCACCAGGCCGGGACGCGCCCAGCATGCGGCCCGCACCCGCGCGTGCGCCTCGACGGGTCCGGCGCCGCCGATCACGTGCGGCACCACCAGCCACAGCAGGGCGCCGGTGGGGACGATGACCATCACATTCATGGCAAAGATCAACGTATAGACCAGCGCGATCAGCGCCAACGGCCGGTCCGGAAGCTCGCCCAGAGGCCCGCGCGCGCCCATCTGCGTGAGGGCGAACACGCCCAACTGCGCCGCGAGCAGCACGCCCACAACCAGCGCGGCGGGAAACGCCGCCGCCACGAGCGCCACGGCGCGCCTGAAGGCTCGTCGCAGCCCGGCGACGACCGTGGCGTCCCGCCGGCTCGCCGCCGCCACGGCGCCCGCGGCGATGGACCAGGCGACGACGATGAGTGCAGCGGCGATGACGAAGAACGGAATGGCCGCCGGCGAGCGGATGTAGGCCAGCGCGACGGCGCAGCCGCCGAGTGCGCCGACCGCCGCCCCCGCCCCCAACCCCAGCCCGAGCACTCCGGGACGAGCGGCAACCGCAAAGGCCGCAGCAATGGGGGCCAGCAGGCCGTCCGTCGCTCCGGCCGCGGAAGGCGTCCCGGTGGTGTCTGTGGATGTCATGCGGCCAACGCCGCCAGTGTATCTCCCCGGCCCGCGGGGCTTATGCTCATATCGCCGGTGGAACGCAGTGGGGGACGGAACCGTGACGACTGATTCGAACGCGGGCAATGGGCGCCGGGCCGTGGTGGTGGGCGCCGGACGCATGGGTCATGGGATCGCGCTCGAGCTGGCGCGCGGCGGCTTTGCGGTGTCGCTGTTTGACGCCGCGCCCGATCGCGCCGAAGCGGCCATCGCCGAGGCGCGGCAGGACGCGCAGGACCTGGTGCGCGCCGGGGTGATCGCCGCCGCCGACGTGGACGTGATCGTGGGACGGCTGCGCGCCGCCGAGACCCTCGCCGACGCGGCGGCCGGGGCCGACTTCGGCGCGGAAGCCGTGGCTGAGGACGTGGAGGTCAAGCAGGACGTGTTCGCGGAGCTCGACCGGCTCTGCCCCCCGCCCGCCATCCTCACCAGCAATACGTCCAGTATCAGCATCAGCGAAATCGCCCAGGGCTGCGCGCACCCCGAGCGCGTGGCGCTGGCCCACTGGATGCTCCCGCCGCACCTGATTCCGACGGTCGAAATCGCTCCCGGTGCATCGACCGACGCGGCCACGATCACCGGCCTGCGTGAGCTGCTCGAATCGATTGACAAGTGGCCGGTGCTCATCCGCAAGGAGCTGCCGGGCTACCTGATGAACCGGTTGCAGTTCGCCCTCGCGCGCGAGGCCCTGAGCCTCATTGACAAGGGCGTCACCACCGCCGAGGAGATCGACCAGCTGATGAAGGGCGTGCTGGCGCGGCGCATTCCGGTGCTCGGCATCATGCGCCAGGCCGACATGGCCGGGCTGGACGTGTATCGCCAGATCTTCACCTATCTCGGGCCGGACCTCGACGCCAGCGCGGAGCCGCCCGCCTTCTTGGAGGAAGCCGTGGCGGCCGGCCACACGGGCGCGCGCGAGGGCCGGGGGCTCTTCACCTGGGAACCCGGCGAGTTCGAGCGCTATGTCGCCGCCCGCAATGAGGCGCTAATCCAAGCGCTTCGGAAGGACCGCGCCGGCTGAGACCGGGGCGGCGCGGGGTCGCGGCGGCGCCACCGCCTGCCCGACATAGCGTCGTCCAATCGCATACGCCGCCGCCGACTCGCTGGCCATGCTCACCGTGCGCGCCATGGCCCCCACCCAGGCGCCGACAAGCGCGGCGGCGGGCGCGACGATAAAGAGCAGGGCCGCCATCAGGACCAGCCGCCCCATGGCGGCTGCCGCCACCAGCGACGTGCGGCGCTGGTGCATGGTGAGTCCGGAGTAGAACTGCCGCAGCCCCATGACCGCGGGCACCGCGACGAAGATCTGCAGCGCCGGCAGCGCCCCCTCGGCCACGTGCGGCGGTGCGCCGATCACCGCTTCCAGCGCAAACCGTCCCACGGGCGTGAAGGCAATGAGCGCCATGAGCGCGGTCAGACCAAGTGAAACGGCGACGACGAAGGCGCGCACCCGCGCGTGATCGCCGGGGTCTTGCGCCATCACCAGGACCACCTGCCGCAGCGTGGCCAGCGCCGCCATGCTCACCATGACGAGGCTCATGGCCACGCGCAGGCCCGCCACCGCCGTCTCCGGATCGGGCAGCCGCAGCAGCCCGGCGTTGGTGAGCGGCAGGCCCGCCGCGAGCGAGAACTGGGTGGCGATGAGGGGCAGCACGAACCAGGTCACCTGGCGCGCGTCGAGGGGCAGTTGCCCGCCCGGGTCCTCGCCGTACGGTGCGCGGCGCGAGGCCCGATGCGCCAGCCACCCAAGCACCACGGCCTCCACGGCGGCGACCGCCAGCCAGACCGTCGCGCCGGCCGTGCTCGCCGCTACCGGCACGTTGGGGATGACGCCCAGCGCCAGGACGGCCAGCAAGGCGATGCTGACCGCCGGCGCGACCCACACCACGCGCGTCTGCCGCAGATGGGCGAGCTGCGCCACGTAGAAGAGCCGCGCCAGGTTGAAGACCGGCACCAGCGCGGCGATCTGCATCATCTGCACCACGCGCGGCGTCAGCGCCGAGGGCGTGCCCATCACCTGCTCGAAGAACCACGGCCCGCTGCCCGGCAGCGCCGTCACCAGCGTCAGCCCCACGATGCCCACGGTGTAGACGGCGGTGTAGCGGCGCATGAAGTGGTAGGACCGGCGTCCGCGCACGAGCACCAGATAGGCGCTCTGCACCGCGATGCCCGCCGCGCCGAGAATCTGAACCACGCCGCTGACCACGCCAAAGGCGGCCAGTGACGCCGCCGGCTCGAGTCCGCGCGCAATGCCCGCGTCGAGCAGCGGGTGCCGCACCTGCTGCAGCACCTGCGACGCCGCCAACGGCAAGAAAAACGCCCACATTGCGCTGTAGGTCACGGCCTTGACGGACGAAGGGCGCATGAGCGCGACGATCCCGGAGCCTCAGGCAAGCGGCCCGATTATGACGGGCGCGCACGCACGGGTTGCGCTCCACGAGCAGCTTCGGGACCCGACCGGGCGCCTGCGTATACTCGCAGCGTCGGGCCGGGCAGCCGCGCCGATTGCTTCGGCGGGCCCTACGATCCCCCCGACGCCATCGTGCGACCACGCGCCGCGGCCACCACACCCACAGGACCAATCGCATGACCGCATCCACCAACGGCGCCCAGGCGCCACTTCCCACCCGCGAGGAGCTCGCTGAGCGCCACGCGCGCATCGAGGCCGCCGTGCGGGAGATTCTCACCGCCGTGGGCGAGGACCCGGACCGCGACGGCCTGCTCGACACGCCGGCCCGCGTGGCGCGGATGTACGACGAGTTGCTCAACGGAAACCGGACCGACCCCGACGAACACCTCGAGGTCACATTCGAGCATGGGCACGACGAGATGGTGGTGGTGCGGGACATCCAGTTTCACTCGCTCTGCGAGCATCACCTGCTGCCCTTTTTCGGCACGGTTGCCGTGGGGTATCTGCCCAGCGACCGCATCGTCGGACTCAGCAAGCTGGCGCGCGTGGTCGAGCACCTGGCCCGTCGGCTTCAGGTGCAGGAGCGGTTCGCCTGCCAGATCGCCGACGCCATCGAGCGCGTGCTCGATACCGGCGGCGTCGCGGTCATGGTCGAGGCCGAGCACCTGTGCATGACCATGCGCGGCGTCCGCAAGCCCGGCAGCCGCATGGTGACGACCGTGACCCGCGGCGCCTTCCGCGACAACCCCGCCACGCGCGCCGAGTTCCTGCACGCCATCGGCCAGCCGGCTTAGCGGCCCGGCAAGCTTCGGCGTAAGGGTCCGGGAAAAGGGCGCGGTCCCGCCTCGAGGTCCCCGAGCGATCGGGCTCGGTCCCTTCTCCCCTGGTGGGAGAAGGTGAGGTTGAGGGGGAACCTTTGACCGCGTGGCAAGTGGCGCCGGCGACCAACATCGCGATCAGCATGTCCGCGGCGGCGCGTCTCGACCGTACGAGGATGGTTGCTGAGCGTGTCTTGACTCGGTGGACCCGTCGAAAGGTCGGCACGGGGCGCTTGCGCCGGTGTTGCGCCGAGCCCGGTAGTTCGTATACGATGTATACGCAGCGTTAACAGCGCTGTTCGGGTCGTCCCTGGTCTGCGCATCAATGGCTTGATCGCCGGGCCAGCACCGCCAAAGGTGGCGTGATGCGAAACATTCGCGTCGAGATGGGACGCTGGCAAGTTGACAGGTTGCGCCCCGCGGCGTGACGGGCGAGTTGTCGCGGGGCAGCAGGTCACGCCGGACCCGGATGTCTGATTCCAACACGTGAGATCCCGCGTTCGCTAGATCGTTCGCGTGCGGCGCTAGCAGCCGGGCCCGCCAGACGACCGGGCGCGATCACGGACACGTACCGCGCTGCGGGCTCGCATCATTCGATGCGAGCCCGCGTCTATTCTCCCCGCCGCCATCCGTCCCGCCTTTCACGCCGCCGGGCAACCCCGCAACGGAACCAGTCACACTGGACGGGTGCGCAGACCGGAGAGATGGTTTACACATGAGACCGGGGCGGTGGACCGGGCGCCCGCCAGGGGCGCCCCTCCACGAATGGGGCTGAATGGGTTCTGCCGATGTTTCCAGGAACCGGCGGCTGAGGGCGCATGCTAAGGTGCCGGACCAGGTGTCGGCAGCCGTTAGCCATCGTCACATGAACCCCGTCGTCGACATCGCGCCTCTCCTCGATCGCGTCGCCAAGCCCGCGCAATACACGGGCGGCGAGTTGAACGCCCGACGCAAACCCTGGGACGAGGCTGCGGTCAGATTCGCGCTGTGCTTCCCCGACGCATACGAGATCGGGATGTCGAACCTCGCCATGGGGCTGCTCTACGAGCAGGTCAATGACGCCACGCCCCACCTCTGCGACCGCGCGTTCACGCCGTTTCCGGACATGGCGGACCTGATGCGCGAGGCGGGCCTGCCGCTATTCGGCTGGGAGACGCGGCGACCGCTGGCCGACTTCGACATGCTGGGGTTCTCGCTGAGCTATGAGAGTGGGAACACCAATGTGCTGGAGACGCTGGACCTGGCGGGCATTCCGCTGGAGAGCCGCGAGCGCGGATCGGGCGACCCGCTGATCCTCGGCGGCGGCTCGGCGCTGATGAATCCCGAGCCGATGGCGGACTTCTTCGACCTGATCGCAATCGGCGAGGGCGAGGAACTGCTGCCGCGCCTGCTGGACGCCCTGGCGGAGGTCGACCGCGAGCGCCCTGACTGGCGCCGCGCCTTTCTGGTCCACTGCGCCACGGAGATTCCGGGCATCTACGTGCCGTCGCTCTACCGGCCCAGGTTCGAGGGCCAACGGTTCGTCGAACACGAGCGGCTGCATCCCGACGCGCCGGCGCAAATCGAGCGGCAGTTCGTGGACCTGGACGCCGTGCCCGCGCCGTCGCGACCGGTGGTGCCGCTCACCGAGGTGGTGCACGACCGCGTGGCCGTCGAGCTGGACCGCGGCTGCGCGCGGGCCTGCCGCTTCTGCCAGGCGGGCTACATCTACCGACCGGTGCGCCGGCGATCGGCGGAGGGCGTGGCGGCGGCCATCGACCAGTGCCTGGCGGCGACGGGACAGAGCGATGTCTCGCTGCTTTCGCTCAACGCGGTGGACTACGACGGCCTGGACGACCTGATTGGCGAGGTGCAGGACGCCACGCCCGACTACCTGCAGGTGAGCATTCCGTCCACTCGCGTCGAGAGCTTCAACGTCGACATCGCGCAGGCGCTGCAACGCGGCGGCAAGCGGGGCGGTAGTCTGACCTTCGCGCCCGAGGCGGCGACCCCGCGCATGCGCCAGGTCATCAACAAGGAGATTTCGGACGAGGAACTGCTGGACACTTGCGACATGGCGTTCACGCAGGGGTTTCGCACGATCAAGCTGTACTTCATGATCGGCCAGCCCACCGAGACGCTGGACGACGCCCGCGCGATCGCGCACCTGGCCAACCGGGTGATGGCCGCGGGACGGCGGCATCACGGGGCCAAGGCGAAGGTGAACGTCACGGTGTCGACCTTCATCCCCAAGCCGTTCACGCCGTTCCAGTGGCATCCCCAGGACCGCCCGGAGGCGATCCGCGCCAAGCAGCGGGCCTGCTTCGAGATCGTGCGCGACCGCAACGTGCACCTGATGTGGCACGACACCGAGGAAAGCCAGGTCGAGGCGCTGCTGGCGCTGGGCGACCGGCGCGTGGGGCGCGTGATTCGCCGCGCCTGGGATCGCGGCTGCCGTTTCGACGGCTGGATGGAGCACTTCAAGGCGGAGGCGTGGTTCGCCGCGATCGCCGACACCGGGGTGGACCTCGACGAGATTATCTACCGCCACCGCGATCCCGACGAGCCGCTGCCCTGGGACCACATCGGCATCCACGTGCGCAAGCGGATGCTGCAACGGGAGTACGCCCGCGCGCTGGCCGCGGCGGAGCCGTCGGCGCCCAGTCTGGCGGCTGCGCAGGCTTGAGGCGGGGTTGGGAGTAGGCGGTTGGGGTTTACCCCTCCGGTCATGTCGAACGCGACTTGTCATTTCGAACGAAGTGAGAAATCTAGAGTTCTTGGTCTGGCGGCCGGGGTGGGGCATCTGAAATTCCTCGCCCGCGGCTCGAAATGACAGGTTGTGGGCGGCTCGTAATGGCACCTTGGGATGGTTCGGGATGACAGGGTGGGACGGCTTGGAGTGACGGAGAGGGTGTCGCGAAGGCGAGGTATGGGGCGTAGTCCCAGGCTGCACGCAGCCTGGGCCACCGGGCAGATGCGCGGCTCGCGATGACGCGCGCGCTGACCGACACGATTGCGGCCGTCGCCACGGCGCCGGGGCCGGGCGGCATCGGCATCGTGCGCGTCAGCGGACCCGAGGCCCGCGTGGTGGCCGAGCGGGTCGTGCGGTTTCACGAAGGCATCGAGCGCCCCCGTCCGCGCTACGCCCACCGCGTAAACGTGGTCGATCCGGCCCCGCCGCATCCGGTGGTCGACGACGGTCTGCTGCTCGACATGCCGGGACCGAACTCCTATACCGGCGAGGACGTGATCGAGCTTCAGGGTCACGGCGGGGTGCTGGTCACGACCCGCGTGCTCGACGCGGTGCTGCGGGCTGGCGCGCGTCCCGCCGAGCCGGGCGAGTTCACCCTGCGGGCGTTTCTGAACGGTCGCCTGGACCTGGCGCAGGCGGAGGCCGTGGCCGACCTGGTGGCGGCACCGACGGCCGAGGCGCTGGCCGCCGCGGCGGATCAGCTCGCCGGTCGCCTTTCGAGCTCCGTGGGCGAGCTGCGGCGGGCCTGCCTGGACCTGATGGCGCGGCTGGAGGCCGAGATCGACTTTGCCGAAGAGGACGTGCCGGCGGTTCCGCGCGACGACTTGCGACACACGCTGGAGCGGATCGACGGGACGCTCGGGGCGATCCTGGCCGGCGCCGATCGCGGCCTGCTGCAGCGGCACGGGTTCCGCGTGGTGCTCGTCGGCAGCCCGAACGTGGGCAAGTCGTCGCTGATGAACGCCCTGCTCGCCACCGAACGCGCCATCGTCACGGAGGTACCGGGCACCACGCGCGACGTGGTCGAGGAGTCCTTCAACCTGGACGGAATTCCGGTGCGGCTCAGCGACACGGCGGGGCTGCGACCGACGGACGATCCGGTGGAGCGCATCGGCGTGAGCCGCAGCGGGGCGGCGCTGGCCGCGGCGGACGTGGCGGCGCTGGTGCTGGACGGGTCCCGCGCCCTCGTGGATGCCGACCGGGACGCGGCGCGGCAGGTGGTCGCGGCGGGGAAGCAGGCCATCGTCATCGTCAACAAGAGCGACCTGCCGCCCGCCTTCGCCATCGAGGAGGCCGGTGAACTGATTGACGCGCCGGTGTGCCAAACCAGCGCCATCACCGGCGACGTGGCCGGGGTGCGCGCGGCGCTGCGCACGCGCATCGGCGACGGCGCGCCCAATCCCGACCTCGGCACCGTGGCCAGCCTGCGCCACAAGCAGGCGCTGGAGCGCGCGCGGGAGGAGCTGGCAAGCGCGCGCGAGGCGGCCGCCGGCGGGTTGCCCGCGGATTTCATCGCCATCGGCCTTCGCGGCGCGGTGCAGGCGCTGGGCGAGGTCACCGGCGAATCGGCCACGGAGGACCTGTTGGATACCATCTTCGCCAAATTCTGCATCGGCAAGTGAGCATGCGGCCCCCGCACGGCGCGAATGCCAGTCATCGGGTCTATTTCGGCGACAACCTGCCGCTCCTGCGGGACTTGGCGTCGGGCGGCTTTGACCTGATCTACGTCGATCCGCCCTTCAATACGGGCCGCACTCAGTCGCGCACGCAGCTGCGCACGGTGCGCGACCCCGAGGGCGACCGCACGGGCTTTCAGGGCAAGCGCTACCGCACCGAGCGGCTCGCCACGCGGGCGTTCGACGACGCCTTCGAGGACTACCTGGGCTTTCTCGAGCCGCGCCTGATCGAGGCGCATCGCCTGCTGGCGGCCACCGGGTCGCTCTATCTGCATCTCGACTACCGCGAGGTGCACTACGCCAAGGTGCTGCTGGACGGCATCTTCGGGCGGGAGGGCTTTCTCAACGAGATCATCTGGGCCTACGACTACGGCGGCCGCACCAAGAAGAAATGGCCCCCGAAGCACGACAACATCCTGGTGTATGCCAAGGACCCGGAGCGGTACTTCTTCGACACGGACGAGGTTGAGCGGATTCCCTATATGGCGCCGGGGCTGGTCGGTCCGGAGAAAGCCGCGCGCGGAAAGCTGCCCACGGACACCTGGTGGCACACCATCGTGCCCACAAACGGCAAGGAGCGCACCGGCTATCCGACGCAAAAGCCGGTGGGCATCGCGCGTCGCATCATCCAGGCCTCATGCCCGCCGGGCGGCGTGGTGATGGACTTCTTCGCCGGCAGCGGCACGGTGGGCGAGGCGGCCCAGGCGCTCGGGCGGCGGTTCGTGCTGATCGACAACAACCCCGAGGCCCTGGCGGTCATGGCGCGGCGCTTTGCGGACTACGCGGACGTGGAGTTCGTCGGGTTCGACGGCGCAGCGAGCATGACGGTGAGCGCGACGACGACCCAGAAGGTGGCGGCGAGCTCGGGGAGGTAGAGGCTGCTGTCCACGATGCCGTGGACGAGGGTCGCCAGCATGGCGCCGCCGAGGCCGAAGACGAACGCCCGGCCGCCGCCGGCGCCGCGCCGCAACGCGGCGCGCCAGGTGCGGGCGTAGGCGGCCAGCACGCCGACCAGCACCACGAGGCCGGGGATGCCCAGCGTGAGCCAGGTGTCGAGGGCGATGTTGTGCGCGTGCGAGATGTTGGGCTCGGCCCAGGCTTCGGGTCGGATGTAGTCCGGATAGTGGTAGAGGAAGTTGTCCGGGCCGACGCCGAGGATGGGGTTGTCGGCGATCATGCGCCAGGCGGAATCCCAGAGCAGGGGCCGCGCGGCGGTGGCGGCGTCGGAGGGGCGCAGGAGTCGCGCCAGGTGGTCGCCGGTGGTGATGACGACCGCCACGATCAGACCCACCGCAACTAGCGGTGCGGCGATGCGGGCAAGGCGCGGCGCGCGGCGCCAGACGGGGTAGAGGGCGAATGCCAGGCCGGCCAGCGCGCCGATCCAGGCGCCGCGGCTGAAGGTGAGCACCAGCACCGCTGCCAGCACCGCGGCGGCCGTCCATGCGGCGGTGCGCAGTCGCGGCCGCGACGCGGCGGCGAGCGCCAGCCCGACCGTCACGGGCAGGGCGCGCTCCAGGATGAGCGCCAGGTTGTTGGGCGAACCGAACAGGCCGCGCAGCCGCGGCGGTCCGGCATCGGTGACGACGGCGCCGGTGGGGACCAGCGCCAGCGCCACGACCGCCGAAACCACGGCCCCGAGCACGAGCGCGACGCCGAGCCGCTGCGCGTCGGCGCGGTCGCGCATGACGCTGAGCAGGACCAGGAACAGCAGTGCCGGCTCGACGATGACGGTGCGCAGGTCGCGCCAGGCGACCCGCGGGAAGTCCGCCCCACCCGGGGCCGCGAGACCGGGCGCGATGACGGCGAGCGCGAGCCAGGGCCACACGCTTTGGTTGGTCAACCAGCGGCGGAAGGCGGTGGATTCCCGCCTTCGCGGGAATGAC
>DAOUHO010000149.1:0-9814 GCA_034428595.1 Chloroflexota bacterium
CGACGGGCGATGGGCAATCGTCATCCCCAGGCGCTGCGCGCCCTCGGCAATCGCCTCGTGGGCTACTTGCATGGCTGCCTGCGCACCCGCACCGCCTACCACGAGGCCACGGCCTGGGACCACCGCCAGCACCACGACGCCCTCGCGGCTTGACACCTTACGCACCTGGGGTGTCTTGTGGGCGCCCGCAAGTAGTCCTTGAGGAGCAGAGGGCAGCCACGAGGGCTGCCCCTACACCGACTTTGCATTGCCTCGCGGGCCGCGAGGGAGGCGGACAGCAGGATTTGCAGCGCTCAAGCGGGTCTTGCGAATCCTGCCTGGCGCACCGCACTAGCCGATGCCGGTCGGTTTCGGCAACAATGCAGGCGAACTGGCCGTCCTCGCCCCAGAACGGAGCGCTCTCGTGCACGCGATTTCCTACGCCGCGCCCACGACAGTCGCGGACGCGGTATCCATCCTCGCCGAGCATGGGGCGAACGCCCGCATGCTCGCCGGTGGCACGGACCTCATCGTGCAGGTCCGTGAAAAGCTCCGCGACACCACGGTTTTCGTAGATGCCAAACACATCCCGGACCTGATGCAACTTGCGGTCAATGCCGATGGCTCAGCCACACTCGGCGCCGCCGTCCCCTGCCATCGGATCTACGGCGACGCCGCCATTTCCGCGCAGTACCCCGCGCTGGTGGACGCCTGCCAGATCATCGGCAGCACCGGGATTCAGGGACGCGCGTCCGTGGGTGGCAATCTCTGCAACTCAGGACCCGCCGGCGACACCATCCCGCCGCTCATCGTGCACGGCGCCGTCGCCAACATCGCCGGCGCCAACGGTGGGCGCACCGTGGCGGTGGAGGACTTTTGCACCGGGCCATCGCAGAACGTGCTCGGCGACGACGAGCTGCTCGTGTCGCTGACGCTGCCCAAGCCCGCGGCGGGCTCGGGGTCGCACTACCTGCGATTCATTCCCCGCAACGAGATGGACATCGCGGAAGTCGGCGCGGGTGCAGCGGTCACGTTGGACGGCGACACCATCACCGCCGCCCGCATCTCGATCGGGGCTGTCGCTCCCACGCCGCTGTTCGTCGCCGAGGCCGGTGAGGCGCTCGTCGGACAGACGGCCGGCGAGGCCGCCTACGAAATCGCGGCCAACATTGCCCGCGACGCAGCAAGCCCAATCAATGACATGCGCGGCACGATCGCGCATCGCAAACACCTCAGTTTCGTCCTTACGCAGCGTGCCTTGCGCGGCGCGGTAGCCCGCGCGCGTGGAATGGAGGTTGGCCATGGCCACTGAGATTCTCAGCGGCAAGGTGCATGTCAGCACCACGATCAACGGGGAGTCGACCGACTTCCTCGCCGAGCCGCGTGAAAGCCTGCTCGAGGTCCTGCGCGAGACGCTGGGTCTCACCGGCGCCAAAGAGGGCTGCAACGACGGCAACTGCGGCGCCTGCAACGTCATCATGGACGGTCGCCTGGTGAACAGTTGCTGCGTGCTGGCGGTCGAGGCCAGCGGCGCGGACCTCACCACGATCGAGGGCATTGCCGGCCCGTCGGGGCTGCACCCGCTACAGCAGAAGTTCCTGGAGCACGCCGCGCTGCAGTGCGGCGTCTGCACGCCGGGATTCCTGGTATCGGCCAAGGCCATGCTCGACGAAAACCCCAATCCGACGGAAGACGACGTGCGGTGGTGGCTGGCCGGCAACCTCTGCCGCTGTACCGGGTACGACAAGATCGTGCGCGCGGTGCTGGACGCCGCCGCATCCATGCGCGGGGAGGGCTGACGATGGCTGTTGAGACGCGCGAAGAAGCCGTAACCATCAAGCACCACTCCGTGGACTACAGCGTCGTCGGCACGCGGCCCATTCGGCACGACGGCGTGGACAAGGTCACCGGAGCGGCGCGCTACGGGGCCGATGTCAGCCAGCCGGGGCAGATCTACGGCGCCGTGACGCGCAGCCCGCACGCCCACGCGCGCATTCGATCGATCGACACCAGCAAAGCCGAGGCGTTGCCGGGCGTGCACGCGGTGATCACCAGCGCCGACCTCGCCGATCCCGGCGAGAAGGTAACCGGTGGCGGCGAGGCCACGGCCGTCCCGCTGAAGTACAAGAGCGGCAACGTCCTGGCGCGCGGCAAGGCGCTCTATCACGGCCACGCGATCGCGGCCGTGGCCGCGGTTGACGCGCATACGGCCGGCGAGGCCGCGGCGCTGATCGAGGTCGACTACGAAGTCCTGCCGCCGGTGATGGACGTGCTCGAGGCCATGAAGCCCGACGCCACGCTCCTGCACGACGACCTGCACACCGATTTCGCGGGCGAAATGTCCGACGAGCCCAGCAACGTGGCCGCCAAGTTTCTCTTCGAGGAAGGCGACGTCGAGGCGGGGTTCGCCGAGGCCGCGGTGGTCGTCGAGCGCGAGTTCACCTTCGCCACGGTTCACCAGGGCTACATCGAGAACCACAACGCCCTCGCGCTTTGGCATGGCGACGGCGAGCTCACCGTGTGGTGCAGCAGCCAGGGCCATTTCACCATCCGCGCCGAGGTGGCGGATATCCTCGACGTGCCCATTTCCAAGGTCAAGGTGATCCCCACCGAGATCGGTGGCGGGTTCGGCGGCAAGACCACTTGCTACCTGGAGCCGCTGGCGGCGGCGCTCGGTCGCAAGGCCGGCCGTCCGGTCAAGATGACCATGGGCCGCGCCGACATTCTGAAGGCCACCGGTCCGACGCCGGGCGGCTACATCCGCGTCAAGATGGGCGCCGACAGCGACGGCAAGATCACGGCCGCCGAGGCGTACATGGCGTTCGAGGCCGGGGGATACCCCGGGTCGGTCGTGGCCGCCGGCTGCATGTGCGTGTTCGCTCCCTACAACGTCGCCAACGTGAAGATCGAGGGCGACGACGTGGTCGTGAACCGACCCAAGACGCATGCCTACCGCGCGCCGGGCGCCACGCAGGCGGAGTTCGCCAGCGAGACGGTGGTGGACGAGATTTGCGAGCAGCTCGGAATCGACGTGCTTGACTTTCGCACGATGAACTCCGCGGAGGAGGGCACGTGGCGCGCCGGGGGGCCGGCCTACGGTCGGATCGGGCACAAAGAGTGCCTGGAAGCCGCGCGCGACTCCGAGCACTGGCAGTCGACGCTCGAAAAGCCGGCGGGCACCTATCGCGGACGGGGCGTGGCCTCCGGGTTCTGGTTCAACATCGGGTTCACCTCATCCGCCATCGCCCGCCTGAATCCGGACGGCACGGTGACGCTGCTCGAAGGCTCGCCCGATATCGGCGGCACCCGCTCGTCGATCGCCATGCAGTTCGCCGAAACCCTGGGAATCGGCTTCAACGACGTCATTCCCATGGTCGTCGACACCGACTCGGTCGGCTACACGGACGTCACGGGCGGCAGCCGGGTCACCTTTGCCACCGGCTTTGCCGCGCACGAGGCCGCCAACGACATGCGCCGGCAGATGATCGAGGGCATGGCCGATGTTTGGGACGTAGCGGCGGATTCCATCACCTACGAGAACGCGACCTTCACCGCCAACGGCGAGTCAGCCACGTTCAAGGAGGCCGCGCACCTTCTCAACGAGGACACCCAGCAGATTATCGGCAAGGCCACCGTCACCCCGGAGAAGGAAGGCAACGCCTTCGCGGTGCACATCGCCGACGTGGAGGTCGATGTCGAAACCGGCAAGGTAACGGTGCTGCGGTACACGGCCATCCAGGACGCCGGCGTGGCGATTTACCCGCCGTACGTCGAAGGCCAGATGCAGGGCGGCGCGGTGCAGGGCATCGGCTGGGCGTTCAACGAGGAGTACTGCTACGACGACGACGGTCGTCTGCGGAACGCCACGCTGCTGGACTACCGCATGCCGACCACGCTCGACGTGCCGATGATCGAAACGATCATCGTGGAAGTGCCGCACCCGGGCAGCCCGTTCGGCGTGCGCGGCGTGGGCGAGGTGCCCATCGTTCCGCCGCCGGCCGCGCTGGCCATCGCGATCTACGACGCCCTCGGCATCCGCTACCGCGACCTGCCCATGTCGCCCCACCGCGTCTACGCGGAGTTGGCGGCGAGGCAGAACGGCGCTGAAGCGTAGTTCCCAACCGCGGCGCGGCGGCTTCCGCCTCCGCGCCGCGGGGACCACGCGGACCGGAGAGGCGTAGCCGTGGCGCGGGTGCATATCCCCACGCCGCTGCGTGAGTTCACCGACGGCGAGATCAAGGTCGACGTCGAGGGCGCCACCGTGCGTGTCGTCGTCGAGAACCTGGAAGCCCGCTTTCCGGGGCTCAAGAACCGATTGGTGCAGGAGGGGGACCTGCGGTCCGGCCTGGCCGTATTCGTGGATGGTGCGAACAGCCGCCGCGGGCTGCGCACCAAGCTGCGCGAAGACAGCGAGGTTTTCTTTCTCGAATCCATTGGCGGTGGCGCGGACAGTGGCAGACTTGAGACGGATCACGACCCGACCGACCAACATCGCGTGCGACCGGACACCGGCAGCGCACGCCCGTAGGAGGACGCCTGCATGGCGGAAACGAACGGCAACTACAACGTTATAGGCACTCGACCCGTTCGTCACGACGGGGTCGACAAGGTCACCGGACGCGCGATCTACGGGGTCGACGCGCACATGCCGGGCATGCTGTGGGGTCAGGTGCTGCGCAGTCCGCACGCCCACGCCCGAATCCTGTCCATCGACATCTCGCGTGCCGAGGCGTTGGAGGGCGTTCACGCCGTCATGACGTCGGCGGACCTCCCCGATCCTGGGGCCGGCGTCGCCGAAGCCAACGAGTCGGGACTGCAGAGCAAGCGCTATAAGAGCGCCAGCCTCTTGGCCCGCGACAAGGTGCTGTTCGAGGGCCACGCGATCGCCGCCGTGGCTGCGACCAACAAGCACGTGGCCGAGGAAGCCCTGGCGCTGATCGACGTCGAATACGAGTTGTTGCCCGTAGTGCTCGACGTCCGCGAGGCCATGCAGCCCGACGCGCCGCTGCTGCTGGACGATCTCTATATGGACACCGGGGGCGAACTGGCGGACCAACCGAGCAACGTCGCCTCGCGCACGATCCACGAGGAAGGCGACATCGAGGCGGGATTCGCCGCCGCCGACCGCGTGTTCGAGGGCGAATACACCATGTCGATGGTGCATCAGGGCTATATCGAGCCGCACAATGCGCTCGCCTACTGGAGCGCCGACGGACACCTTCGCGTCGAGTGCAGCTCGCAGGGCCAGTTCGGCATTCGCAGCGAGCTTGCCGACCACCTCCAATGGCCAATCTCGAAGATCAACGTGTTTCCGTCGGAGATCGGCGGTGGATTCGGCGGCAAGACCACCATCTACCTCGAGCCGCTGGCGGCCGTGCTGTCCCGCAAGTCCGGGCGCCCGGTCAAGCTCACGATGAGCCGCTCCGATATCCTGCGCGCCACCGGACCGGCGCCGGGCGGCTACGCCTGGGTCAAGATCGGCGTCACGAACGAGGGGCGGATCACGGCGGCGCAGGCCATGTTTGCTTTCGACGCCGGCGGATACCCGGGGTCGGCCGTTGGCGCGGCCTGCCTCTGCGCCTTCGGGCCCTACAAGCTGACGGACTTCCGCATCGACGGCTACGACGTGGTCGTCAACAAGCCGAAGTCACACGCCTACCGAGCGCCGGGAGCGCCGCAGGGCGAATACGCGGTGGACAGCCTGGTCGACGAAATTTGCGAGGCGATGGGATTCGATCCGCTGGAATTCCGCGCCATGAACGCGTCCGAAGAGGGCGATTTGCGCGCCAACGGCACGCGGTATCACTGCATCGGCAATAACGAGGTGATAGAGGCGGCCCGTACGTCGGATCACTGGCGCTCATCCGTCGGGTCAGCGCCCGGACGGCAGCGCGGCCGCGGCGTGGCCTCGGGGTTTTGGATGAACGGCGGCGGAATGTCCACCGCCGACGCTCAGCTGAACTCCGACGGCACCGTGACGCTGCGGGAAGGCTCGGTGGACATCGGCGGCACGCGCACGTCGGTCGCCATGCAAGCCGCGGAGACGCTGGGGATTCCCGTTGAGGACGTCGACCCCATCGTGCCCGACACCGACAGCATCGCCTTCACGGGCGTGACCGGTGGCAGTCGCGTCACGTTTGCCACCGGCTGGGCGGCCATCGAAGCCGCCCGCGACCTGCGAAAGAAGATGATCGACGGGCTGGCCGACCACTGGGACGTGGCCAGCGACTCCATCGTTGCCGACGAGGACGGCACGTTTCGCCAGAACGGCGAGACGGTGTCCTTCAAGGAGGCCGCCGGCATCCTCGACGGCGATGATCTGCGCCTCGTCGGCTCCGCCACGGTGGTGCCCGAAGGCTCCGGCAACACCTTCGCCATTCACATCGCGGACGTGGACGTGGACCTGGAGACCGGCAAGGTCGACGTGGTGCGCTATACGGCCATCCAGGACGCCGGAACGGCCATCTACCCGCCGTATGTGGAGGGGCAGATGGAAGGCGGCGTCGCTCAGGGCATCGGCTGGGCGCTCACCGAGGAATATGTCTACGACGACGAGGGCCACATGCGGAACGTGAGCCTGCTGGACTACCGCATGCCCACCACGCTGGACGTGCCGATGATCGAGAGCATCATCGTCGAGGTGCCGAATCCCGGCCATCCGTACGGCGCCCGAGGCGTCGGCGAGATTCCCATCGTGCCGCCGCTGGCGGCGATCACCAACGCGATCGCCAACGCCACCGGCGCCCGCATGCGGGACCTGCCGGCCTCACCGCCGAAGGTGCAGGCGGCGATCGCCGCGCTCGATTCCGGCTAGGACACCGCGGCGACATAGCCCGAGCGCGACGCTCCTGAGTCCGGAACGCGCTAGGCTGCGTCCGTGACGTTCCTGCGTCGACTCCACGTCTTCCTGCGCGGCCAGCACCGCCTCATGGCGGTGACGATTCTCTTCGGTATCGTCTTCGCCGGGACCGGGCTCGTCGCGCCTCTGCTGGTGCGCCAGATCCTGCTGTGGCACGCCGAGGGCGCCGTCGAGACGGGCGCGCTCAGCATCATCATCGTGGTGCTGGTCGGCTCGTTCGTGCTGCGCGCGGCCGGCCGCTACGGCTACGGCGCCTTCTCACACATCGTGGCCTATCGCGCCCAGCATCTAATGCTGGTCACGCTCTATCGGCACATCCAATCCCTGCCGCATCGCTTCTTCGAGCAGCGGCGCACTGGCAACCTCATCTCGCGTGCGGTTGGGGACGTCGAGGCCGTTGAGGACTTCATCGCCCACGGCATTCCGGAGGCGACTCTCGCCGCAACCATCCCCACCGCGATGGTTATCGCCCTCGGGATCATCAACTGGCAGTTGATGCTCATCAGCCTCATTCCCATGCCGCTGATCCTGTTGCTCACCTGGCTCGTGATGCCCCGCATACGCGCCCAGTGGGGCAGCGTGCGCCAGCGCATGGCCGAGCTGACGGGCGCAGTTGCCGAGGGCATTTCAGGCTTCGCGGTGGTGAAGGCCTTCGGCCGCGAGCCCGAGCGTCGGGCGGAAATCGACCACGCCGGCGCGCAGTTCCGCGACACCATCGTCCGCACCCAGGCAATCACGCTGATCCCGGTCGGCCTGCTGGAGATCATCGCCGGACTCGGACTGGTGCTCATCGTGGCCGTTGGCGGCAACTGGACGCTCGAGGGCATCGTGCCCGTCGCCGACCTATTCGTCTTCGTGGTGTACCTGGGGATGATCTACCAGCCGATCATCCAGCTTGCGGCCATTGGCGAGGACATTCAGAAGGCCATCGCGAGCACCGACCGTGTCTTCGCCCTGCTCGACATTCGCAGCAACATCGTGGACCGTCCCAACGCCCGCCCGCCCGAGAACCCTCGCTGGACCGTGCAGTTCGACCAGGTGGAGTTTGCCTACGACCGCGGGGCGCCGGTGCTGCACGGCGTGGACTTCACCGTTCCGGAAGGGTCGCTCGTCGCGCTGGTCGGCCCCACGGGCGCGGGCAAGACCACCTGCACCAGCCTCATCCCGCGCTTCTATGACGTTGACGGCGGCGCCGTGCGCGTCAGCGGCGTGGACGTGCGCGACCTGCCGATCACCTGGCTGCGATCCAACATCTCTATGGTGCTGCAGGACGTATTCCTGTTCGAGGGGAGCATCTGGGACAACATCGCCTTCGGGCGACCCGAGGCGACGGATGCCGAAGTCCTCGCCGCCGCACGGGCGGCCAACGTCGATGAGTTCGCCGAGCGTCTGCCCGGCGGCTACAACGCCCGCGTCGGCGAGCGCGGCGTGCGCCTTTCGGGCGGCCAGCAGCAACGCATCTCCATCGCCCGGTCGATACTCAAGGACGCCCCGATCCTCATCCTCGACGAGGCAACCTCATCGGTGGACACCGAGACCGAAGGCCTGATTCAAGAGTCGCTGTCCCAGCTGACGAAGGGCCGCACGACCATCGTCATCGCTCACCGGCTCTCGACCGTCCGCAGTGCCGACCTGATCGTCGGACTGGCCGACGGCGCCGTGGCCGAAATGGGCTCACATGACGAACTCCTGGACCAGGGCGGCTGGTATGCCCGCATGTATGGAATTCAGGCAGGCACGGCACGCTGGCAGATCGGCGAACGCCCGGCCGTGCAGCACGCATGACGCCGGCAACCACGTTCGAGCTTTTGCGGAGGAATCTATGAGCGATCTCTCGGGACGCGCGGCCGTCGTCACCGGCGCGGGAACCGGAATCGGCGTCGGCATTGCCCGGCGCCTCGCCGAACGCGGGGCGCGAGTGGTCGTCTCCGCGTCGAGCAGCTTCGAGGGCGCCGAGCGCCTGGCGGCCGAGCTGCGCCAGCAGGGCGCCGACGTGCGCGCGGTGCAGTCGGACTTTCGCCGCGCCGCCAACGCCGCCCATGTCGTGGAGGAAGCGCTGGACGCCTTCGGACAGGTTGACATCCTGGTGAACAACGCCGGGCGCACCATGGTGAAGCCGTTCCACGAGTGCGATGAGCAGGACTGGGACGACCTGTTCAACGTCAACATCAAGTCCATGTTCGTGACCTGCCAGGCCGCGCTGCCGGGCATGCTCGAGCGCGGATTCGGACGCATCATCAACATCAGCTCGGTGCACTCGCAGGTGCACGCCCCCGGCTACGTCATCTACTCGGCCACCAAGGGCGCCATCAACGAGTTCACCCGCAACCTGGCCATCGACATCGGGCGCGACAACGTCACGGCGAACGTCATTGCGCCAGGGGCCATCCACGTCGAGCGGTACGACCGGGAAAACGTGGACGAGTCGAACATGATTCGCGGCATCCCGTCGGCTTCCGTCGGCACGCCCGCCGACATCGCCGGCGCAGCAGCATTCCTGGCATCCGAGGATGCGCGCTACGTCAACGGCGCGGTGCTCTTTGTCGACGGCGGCCTCACGGCGCGCATGAGCATCGAGTAGGACCGGCGGCACGCCGACCAACCGTCCTGAAATGGCCCCGCCTTCGCCGGCTGGCGAACCGTCGTCCCGCACGCCTCAGGGCGCCCACGCCGATCACGAGCTAAAGCGCGCCTGACTGGGAACGCGAGGGCTCGGAATCAGGCGCAGCCAGTAGGGAACGGTACAAGTCGAGCACCAACGGTTGGGTAGCATTGGGGTGCACCCCACCGCTGATACCAAACGAGGCCTCGACGACGCCTGACGCCGGTTACATTCGCAACGGCCTTAGGGTCGGCATTGGTGTATCGGGCTTGGCGTTTAACCATCCGGGCGTCAACACAGGCGCCTGCACGCGAACTTCGGAGCGGCGCTGCCTATGAGCCTCCGGCTTGCCGTTCCGCGTGAGCTGCGCCCCG
>DAOUHO010000150.1:0-1892 GCA_034428595.1 Chloroflexota bacterium
TGGTGCGTGAGGTTGAACGCGTAGAAGCTCTCGGCGCCGGCGGCGCGCGGCCACATCAGCGTCTGGTAGTCGCCCGATTCCTCGTTCTCCTTGAACAGCGGAAAGTCGGGAGTCGCCAGTCCGAGGGCGGCAATCGACAGCTCGCCGCCAATTATCTTCAGGTTGAGGGTCTCGGAGTCGGCCACCGTCTCCACGCGCAGGCGGTCAAGGTAGGGGAGCTGGTTGCCGGCCGGGTCGATGGCAAAGTGATACGGATTGCGCACGTGGAGGACGTAGGTGGTGGTGATCTCCTCGTGGTTCCACGGCTTCACGCTCGGAGTGTTCATGTCCTCGACCCGGAAGTCGCCGCCACCGCCGCGCTTTTGCCATACCGCCTGCACCCAACTGTCGTACCCTTCTTCCTTGGCCAGGGCATCGGCGTTGTCGTTGTACTTGGCGTGGTACTTGGAGAGGTAGTGCTTGGGATAGGAGTGTGGATGCCAGCCGCCCCAGAACTCGTACCAGCCGGGTAGCGTCGGGAACGGGTCGGTGTAGTGCAGCCGCACCGTGAAGTCGTCCACCTTCTCCGCGTGCGACATCGGTCCCCAGCCGTTGCGCCGCCAGCCGGAGGGGAACTCGTCGATGAGCAGGAAGTCCTCGAACGAGAACATCACGTCGTCCGCGGTATAGGGCGCGCCGTCGGACCACTTCAGGCCGCGCCGCAGGTACATGGTGACGGTCTTCTGGTCCTCCGACATCTCCCAGCCCTTGTGGATGTAGGGCACGATGTCGATTACGTGTCCCGGACCGCGGTTGGCGGTCTGCACGGTGCCGACCAGCCCGCGGATCGGCGTCAGCTCGGTGTACTCGGTACCGATAGAGGCCGCCTTGAGGGTACCGCCGTAGGTGCCGATGCCCTCGAACACGTTGAACACCAGCGGTTCCTCGGGCAGCCGTTCCTCGACCGGAGGCAGATCTCCCGCCGCCACCATGGCCGCCAGCATCGGCGCCTCGCCGAACGACGTGATCGTCTGGCCGGTGTCACGCTCGAAGTCGGCCAGCGTGTCCCACTGCCATACGTCGCCGTACTCGGACATCATCTCCGCCGCGGATCCCTGCGCCCCCGACTCCTCCTCGCCGCTCGCGAACGCGACTGCCGCCGCCACGCAAGCCGCGAGTGCGACCAGGGCAAGTTGCCTAGCCTTTCTCATGAAGGGTTCTCCTTGATTATGAATGGATTCGCGAAAGGTTTATCCGGTCCAATCCCCGCTGTCAACCGCGCACTCGCTTCGCGCTCCCCCTGCTCTCGCTCAGGAAACGGCCGGACACTTGCAAGCCCCCGCAAACGAGATGGAGTCGACGTAGTTGACAAGTGTACTTGACAAAAATGGGATTATTGACAGCAATCTTCGCAGGTCGTGTACCTGAGCGTGCTCAAGGCCGCGATGGCAAAGAAGGGGTATGGCCGGTCAGACGTGGCCAGAGCGGCGGGGGTGAGCCGGCAGGCGGTCGCGCTGTGGTTCGCGGGGAAGGGCGACTTCCGCAATGTGCACGTCGCCAATCTGCTGAACGTAAGTGCCGGACTCGGGATCGCGCCGGCCGAGCTGCTGCAGCCGCTGCCGGGTCTGGAGAATACGGCGGCCGCAAGACGGCTGAACGCCGAGTTCTGCTGGGACCGTTCATATCCGGACATCTATCGGTTCCTGGCAGCTCTGGCGCAGGCACGGCCGCGCGCGGTGGCCCGGCTCATCGAAAGCCGCGGCATCTACGAAGCGGCGGCCGTGGTCGGCGTGCGGGTGTGGCGCATGTATCCAACCTTGCGCCAGCGTCTGCCCGCGGCCCGGCGCGCGGTGGTCGATACGGTATGGAAGATTCATCACGATTTGACCCGGAGTTAGCGCCCCGGAACCGTC
>DAOUHO010000151.1:0-20589 GCA_034428595.1 Chloroflexota bacterium
GCCGGGCCATGAGATAGCAATTGGGCGGCTTGGGATCGCCGTCGGTCCAGATCCAGCGCGCGGGCCAGTGCGACACCGCCGTCAATTCGGGTGGGGTGGTCGAATACATGGCTCACTCCCGGCAACGCCCAGCCGCCGCATGGTAGCGCCAGCGGCGGCGGTCAGCCGAGGCAAGCGACGAGCTGAAGCTACTCGGGCGTCACTTCGACCGAAAGTCGCCGCACGTCGGTTGCGGCAAGCTCGGGACCGGACGCGCGCCCATACAGCGTGAGGTAGCACAGCCCTCGCGCATCGCCCTGGATCGGCAACCGGCACTCGGTGCCGCTGGCATTCACGATCGCCTCGCCGCGGGCTATGTCCCAGGCCACGGTCACCGGCGTCCAGAGACCGGCCGGCAACTCCGCGATTTCCAGCGACGCACCCACGGCCCCGTCCGTCCGGCGGTCGTTCGGGCGCCAGAACGTTTCATCGAGCACGAGGTCAACGCCAACGGCGTCGGCGGAGCGCCGAATCTCGAATCGCAGCTCGCCCCTCGGACCGAAGGGGAAGTTTCGCGCGGCCGCCGTCGGCCGCGCGTCCACACGCTGCAAGCGCAGCATCGACTCGCCGCTCTCGTGCGCCACGCTGACCCCACCGCAGCCGTTGGTGGACCAGCCGCGCAGCCCATGGGTGAAGTCGTCGGCGTCGGTCGTTTCCGTCAGCACGTCGGGGTCGAACACCACGTAGTCCGTCTCCACGCGGCGCCAACCGGTGATCACGTGCGCGAATTGGACCAGCACGCGCCCGTCGGACAACGGGTTGATGATCGGGTAGCTCACCTGGTCGTCCACGTTGTCGTGGTCGATCTGCCGCGCGAACTCGCGGTAGCCGTGCCACGTGGCCCCATCGTCATGCGACATCGCCGCATTCATCACGTGCCGTGAGGCGTGCACGTCGCGCGCCTCGCCGCCGAAGGGCGGACCCTGGGTGTTGTTCCACACGAGCATCAGCCGGCCGTCGGCCAAGCGCGCCACCGAGCAGGGGGAGTTTGGCGCCCGAAAGCGCGTCGGCTGCGGCGGGCTCCACGTCCGGCCGTCGCTCGAAAACGACTCGTATAAGCGACGAAACTGGGTGCGAATGACCATCCAGACCCAGCCGTCGCCAAGCTCCGCAGCGGTGGGCTCCACCGCCCCCGAGTGGCTGTGGGGCCCGCCCGAGGGCACCGGCACCTCCGTCGAGTCGGCGTGCCAGGTACGCCCGCCATCGTCTGAGTAGCACGACTTGGCCACGTTTTTGCCCGCCTCGCGGTCGAAGTCGTAGAAGTGCAGCGGCAGCAGGAGCCGCCCGCTGGATAGCTGTGTGAATCCCAGCAGCGCACCGGTGTATTCACGTCCATAGTCCACGCGGTGCGGCGGCTCCCACGTGGCGCCGCCGTCGCGTGACGCAACGTGGAATACGTCGCAGCGCAATTCGTCACGACCCGGACGCTCGATGTCCTTGGGCCACTTGAGAAACCGCATCCCGATCCCGTGCAAATCGCCGTTGCGGTCGACCAGGACGCGGTTTACCCCCCAAAGCCCGGGACTTCCGGGCATGGTGTGCACCACCTCCGGCTCGGACCAGACGATGGGAATGCCTCGACCGCGCCGCACGACCAGGTGCTCGGGCGTCCAGGCATCGTCGAACGGCTCATGGCCCAGCGTCTCCTGGAAGGGTGGCTTGCCCTCAGCCGTGAGCGTGAAGAACTGCCCGTCGGGTAGCTCAACGATCTGCCCGAGCTTGGCGCCGGCGCGGTAGCGGGGAGTGGCGAGCATTGGGTCTTCCTTGCCTGATCGGATCGAGGCCGGCGAGCGGCGCGCAAGCTTAACAGCGTGCCGGCGAATCCTTGGGATACGCTGCGGAGTCCCCTGCCGGGAGAACCGCGCATGGCCCAGCCGCATCGAATGACGCCCGACGAGATCAAAACGCACCTCGAAGGCCCGGTGATGTCGATTCCCACCAGCTTTCTAGCCGACGGCGCGATTGACTACGACGGCGTCGCCAACGTCATCGAGACCGGCATCGCCGGCGGCACGCAGGTCGCGCTGCTCACGATTGGCGACAGCCAGTTCGCCTACATGCGCGAGCAGGAGGTGGCGGACATCACGCGCTTCGTCGTCGATCGCACGGCTGGACGCGCGATGGTTGTCGCCGCCACCGGCTTATGGGCCACGGCCCAATCCGTCGAATTCGCGCACTACGCGCGCGATGTCGGCGCCGACGTGGTCATGGCGGCGCCGTCCGGCCAGCTCGGCGATCCCGCCGGCATGGCGGCCCACTACAAGGCCGTGGCCGCGGTGATGCCCGTGATGGTCGTCGGGTTTCCCCCGCACGAGATGCTGCATCAGCTGGTGGACGAGCCAAATATCTGCTGCATGAAGGAGGACGGCACGGACGCGTACGCCGTGCAGACCATCGAAGAATTCGACGGCCACTGGAAGTTCATGAGCGGCGGCAAGCTCGGGCGCCACATGCTGCAATGGACCTATGGCTGCCGCAGCTTCATGGACTGGTCCACCAGCTTCGCGCCCCAGGTCGGCAATCGCTTCTGGGAATCGCTCCAATCGGGCGACATTCCGGACGCGGCGCAAGTGGTTCGGCAAATCGAGACGCCACTGTTCGACCTGTCCGGTCATCCCAAGGTGGTCCGCGTCGGCAAGTCATTCCCCGGCGGGTGGCAGTCGCTCTGGCGCGCCTGTCTGGAGCTCAATGGCATCGCGTCGCGGCACCTGCGGCTGCCGCACACGTCGGCGGATGAGTCCGACCTCGAGCGAGTCAAGCCGGAACTCGAGCGACTGGGCCTGGTGGGGGCGTCCTCCGGCTGATCGCCATCACCCGGGTCCGACGGATGAGCCGAGCGTCGCCGAATTGAGTGGCATTCGCGCTGGGAAGGCGTCGCTCGCAGACGCCGCTTAACTTCGGTCGGGAGGCCTTCGGGTTCGGGCGAACGACCGGCTGGAGCTAGCGGCTACTCGCCCGACTGGCTGCGCCCACGTACGTCGAAGGCGTCGCGCAGGCCGTCACCCATGAAGTTGATGGACAGGACCGCAATGCTGATCGCGGCGCCCGGAGCGATCCACAGCCACGGGAAGCCGGCCAGGAAGGCAATGCCGCGCGCGCTGTTGATCATGGAGCCCCAGCTCGCGGCGGGCTCGGTGACGCCGAACCCGAGGAAGCTCAACCCCGCCTCGGCGAGAATCGCGCCGGCCACGCCCAGGGTGATGGCCACGGTCACCGGCCCGACGATATTCGGCAGGATGTGGCGCGCGATGATGTGTCGTTGACCGGCGCCCAGCGCGCGTGACGCCATGACGTACTCCAACTCACGCATCACCAGGATGTTGCCGCGGAACAGCCGCGCCAAGCCGGGCCAACCGAAAATCCCGATGATTACCATGATATTGAAAATATTCGGGCCAGTAATACCGGCCAGGATGATGATGAGAATGAACGTCGGAAAGGTCATCACGAAGTCTGTGAACCGCATTAACGCATCGTCGACGTACCCGCCCGCGAGTCCCGAGATGGAGCCGATGATGAATCCGATGACGACGTAGATGGAAACCGCCACGATGCCGACGGACAGCGACACGCGCGCACCCTGCAGAATCCGGCTGAACACGTCGCGCCCGACCTGATCGGTCCCCAACCAGTTCACGGTGTCCGGGGGCCGGTTGACTTTGAACAAATGCGGCTTCTCGGGATCAAACGGCGACACGATTCCCTGGGTGGCGGCCAGCAACGCCATCACGATGAGACAAATGAATCCCGCGAGAGCCAGCTTGTGCGAGAGGAATCGGCGAATCGCCCGCCGAAACGGTGAAAGCTCCGGCGGAAGGTTGATGATCTCGTCGGCCGCCAGATCGGCAGCCGATTGGGACATGTCCCCATCAGTCTGAGAGGCGGATGCGCCCATGGCTCGGCTCTCGGTGCTCATGCTTCCCCTCGTCCCAGACTCACGAGTGGCGCACCCGCGGGTCGACCCACGCGTACGCGATGTCCGTAAGGAGGTTGGCGGCCAGCGTAATGACCGAGGCAATGATCAGCACGCCCATGATCACCGGGTAATCACG
The DNA here is from genome assembly GCA_034428595.1 of Chloroflexota bacterium. Lineage (GTDB taxonomy): Bacteria > Chloroflexota > UBA11872 > UBA11872 > UBA11872 > JAJECS01. The sequence continues at coordinate 4,092 of DAOUHO010000151.1, forward strand.
CTGCAACAGCGCCGTGTATCCCAGCAAGCCGATGCCCGGCCAGCGGAAGATGGTCTCGACGATGAGCGCGCCGCCGAACAGCACCGGGAGCCGCAGGCCGATGAGCGTGACGATCGGAATCAGCGCGTTGCGGAACACGTGCTTCCAGAGAATGAGCCGCTCACTGAGGCCCTTGGCCCTGGCCGTCGTCACGAAGTCAGCCGAGATCGTGTCGAGCACGGACGCGCGCGCATAGCGCATCAGACCGGCAATATCGTTCATCGCCAGCGCGAACACCGGCAACACCGCGTGGTGCAGCAGGTCCCAGTTGATGCCGGTTTCGCCCCCCGGCGTCCACATGCCGAACGTCGGGAACCACCCCAGCGTCACCGCGAAGATGAACATTCCCATCAGGGCGAAGAAGAACTCCGGCACCGACAGCATGAAGAACGCGCTGATCGTGAGCGTGTAGTCCAAGCGCGAGTATTGGTAAAGCGCGGAAATCACCCCGAACACCATCCCCAGGGCCAAGCCCACCGCCACCGTGGCCGTCATCAGGCTGATCGTGGGCGGCAGCCGGTCAAGGATCAGCTCGAGCACCGGAACGTTGTGGGTCTGGATGGAGTACCCAAGGTTTCCGGTGAGGGCCTCTTTCAGCCAGAGGAAGTACTGGACCGGCACCGGCTTGTCGAGCCCATACTGCGCGAGCAGCTCGTCGATCTCGTGCGGACCCATATAGAGCATCTCTTCGGGGTCGATCAACGCCTGAATCGGGTCCCCGGGCGCGAGATGGAAGACGATGAACGACGTCAGCGACAGCAAAAACAGGAGCGGAATCGAAATGAGGATGCGGCGGATGATGTATTGGGTCATGTCATCCCTTCACGCCGAAGCGTGATATCTGAGTCGCGCGTCCGCTCTGCGCAGAGTCCCCGAGCACGGGCATGCTACTCAATTCGCGTCGTGACCGGCAACACGGTCGGCGGCGCCCCCGGCAACCCGAGGCCCCTTGGGGCGCGATTCCAACCGGACTCTGGAGATTCGCGCGCCGCGAGCGGACGTGGTGTACTCGGGTCACGACGGTTTCGCGGCCCGGCGGGCCTCGAAGGAGCTCAGGCCCATGCTGACCACGGCGACCTACGCCCGCGATGGACGATGCGCCACCATCTCGGTCGAGCGCATCGACACATTCCTCGAATACACCGACACCATCGTGAACTTTCCGGGAATCGTCGTGCTCGACGGGGATCGGCTGGTGTTGAGCGCCAACCACGCCCGTCACGGCGACTTCGACGGCGAGCCGCTGCGCACATTCCTATCCGAAGACGGCGGCGCTTCCTGGACGCCGCTCGGGCTCGACAGCCCGTTCCTCGACGCCAACCCGCTGACGGGCGAGAACCACCTCACCTTTGCCGGCGGTAACCGCGGCTACATGGGGGACGGCACCATCACCCACATCGACGTCCACCAGGCCGACCTCGAGCATCGCGCCTGGAGCCGGCGTGATGGCCCGATGCACGCCATCATGCAAACCTCGGATCACAGCTTTCGCTGGCGGCGCTGGAGCAACTCCGGCGAAGCGCTGGAGAACCGCCTCATCACCCTGCAGAACACACCCTGGGAGACGGGGTCCTACGAGAACTACGCCAGGATTCTCGAGCTCGGCGACGGCGAGTTGCTCACCGCCATGGGCGTGCTGGCCGGCGCTCCGCCGCGGCTGCCGGGCGTGGACCGCCGCGGCCGCCCGCACTACAACATGCGCTTCTCCGTCGCCATCGTCCGCTCGCACGACAACGGCCAGACCTGGGAGGTCACGGCGGCCTTCCATCCATGGGAGCACGAGCAGGTCTACGGCCCGCACGACCGACCCGTTGACGAAGGCTTCGACGAGGCCGATCTGGAGATCGCGACCAACGGCGACCTGGTGCTGATCATGCGCAGCGGCTCCTACTCGCCGCTGTTTCAGACGCGATCAACGGACGGCGGCGAAACCTGGAGCGAGCCGGAGAACGCGGGCTGGCCCGCCGTGAAGCCGCGGCTCCACCTCCTGCCGAACGGCGTGCTGGCGGCCATCTCGGGTCGCGGCGGCTATGGGCATCCGCAGGTCACGCACGTGATCCTGAGCCTCGACGGCACCGGCAACCACTGGGAGACGCCCTTCGCCTTCCACACGGGACCCGGGTGCTCCTACACCACAACCTTCGTCAAGGACGGCCAGCTGCACGTCGTCTTTTCGCACTCCGACTTCACCCGCGAGATGGGCACCTACCAGCTGCCCTCGCAGCGCATCCGGCGCGCGGTCATCAACGTCGAAGCCCACGATGGCTGATCGGAGGCACGCATGATCAAGAGCGCCATATACACCGACGGCTCGCGCTCGGTGCGCATCGGCGTCGAACGCATCGACACCTGGCTGGAAGACCACGAATCCATCATCAACTTCCCGGGCGTCGTCGAGCTCGCCGGCGACCGGCTCTTCATGACCATTCACCACGGCCGCCACGGCGGCGAGGAACCAACCTGGGCCTATCTGTCCGACGACGCCGGGTCCACCTGGCGCCGCGTGCCCAACGACTTTCCGCTGCTCTCACGCGATGCGCGGACCGGTCTCATCAACGAGACCCATGACTCGGGAGTAACCGGTCACCTGCGCGACGGCTCGTTCGTGCGCATCAACCACAGCACGGAGCACGCCCTGTCCGTCGGGTACGACCGTGCGCACGGGACCTATCACGAGCAGTTCCAGGAGGAGGACCCCACATTCCGAATCCATCGCTGGACAGCCGACGCCACCCCGATCGAGAGTCACCCGTTCAAAGTGCGCGGCATCCCGTGGAGCCGAGCGTCCTACCAGTGCTACTCGCGCCTGCTCGAGCTTGACGACGGCGACTTTCTCACGGCGCTGGAGTGGGTCAAGATCGTTCCGGAAGCCGAATGGGAGACCCTGCCCAACGGCCGCGTGCGGAAGACGATCACCAGCGTCTTCATCGTGCGCTCCAGCGACCGCGGCGAGAGTTGGGACTTCGTGCACGCCTTCGACGCTCACGCGCTCAAGCCGACCTACGGCCCCGCCGACCGCCGATTGGACGAAGGCTTCAACGAGGCCGACCTCGTCAGGCTCGCCAACGGCGACCTGCTCTGCATGTTCCGCACCGGGTCCTACTCCCCCATGCACATGTCGCGCTCGGAGGACGGCGGACGCACCTGGTCAACCCCCGTCAACGCCGGATGGCAGGGCGTCAAGCCGCGCCTAGAGCTGCTGCCCAACGGCGTCCTGGCCTGCGCCGCCGGGCGCGGGGCCTACGGACACCCACAGGTCACCCACGTGACCCTGAGCTTGGACGGCACCGGCCGCCACTGGGAACCGCCGTTCGCCTTCCATACCGGTCCCGGCTGCTCCTACACCTCGACCATGCAGCGCGACGACCGGCTGCATGTGGTCTACTCGCACTCCGACTTCACTCGCGACATGGGCACCAACGAGCTGCCGTCCCAGACCATTCGCCGAGCCGTTCTGAAGGTAGCTGTGCTCGATGAGTGACCCTCGGCATCCCCTGACACCGCCGGGCGACCAGCACCCAGGAGGTCCACCCTCATGATCGAGTCCGCCACCTACACCGACGGCACGCGCACCGCCACCCTCAGCGTCGAGCGCATCGACACCTGGCAGGAAGACACCGAGGTCATCCTCAACTTTCCCGGCGTCGTCGAGCTCGCCGACAACTGCCTCTTCATGCGTTTCAGCCGCTCGCAGCACGCCATCGCCGACGTGGAGCCCAAGCGCGACGTTTTCTCGACCGACGACGGCGAGACGTGGGACGATGCGCCGCCCGGCATGGAATTCGGCGGCGGCAGCCTGGGATATCTCCGCGACGGCACGATCATGCGCTTGGAGCACAACACGGTCGAGGCCATGCGGCGGCCGTGGGACAAACACGTCGGCCCCTTCCACCTCGTCATGCAAGAGGACGATCCGACGTTTCGGTTCCGCACCTGCCGCTCGAACGTCGACCCCGTCGACAGCATCCACTTCAAGATCGCCGGGCTTCCCTGGGCCACCGCCTCCTACCAGACCTACGCCAAGATCCTGGACCTCGACGACGGCAGCCTGCTCGCGGCCATGGAGGCTCAGGTCGGGCCTCCGCGGAAGACCGACGAACTTCGCGCCGACGGCCGGCCCCGCTGGGAAATCACCATGACGACCTTCATCGTCCGCTCGCGCGACCGCGGCCGGACGTGGGACTTCGTCACGGCGTTCCGACCCGAAGAGCTGAATCTGGTCTACGGCGTGAGCGATCGACCCGTGGACGAGGGGCTCACCGAGGCCGACCTCATCGTGGCCGCCAACGGCGACATCCTGTGCGTGAACCGCACCGGCTCGAACTCGCCCATGTGGCAGACGCGCTCGACCGACGGCGGGCACACCTGGGGAACGCCGCATCCAGTCGGCTGGCAGGGCGTGAAGCCTCGACTGAACCTCTTGCCCAACGGCGTGCTCACCTGCGCGGCGGGTCGCGGCGTCTACGGCCACCCCCAGGTCACCCACGTGATGATCAGCTTGGACGGCACCGGCAACCACTGGGAAGCCCCGTTCTGCTTCCACACCGGTCCGGGTTGCTCCTACACGTCCACGCTGGTCCGGGACGGGCAGCTGCACGTCGTCTTCTCACACTCCGACTTCACGCGGCCCTTCGGCACGCACAACCTGCCGTCACAGCGCATCCGGCGAGCCGTCATCGACGTGCGCCTGCACGACAGCTAACCGGCGGCGCAATCAGCGCCCCCAAACCTGTCGTTCCGCCCCCACCTGTCATTCCGAACGCAGTGAGGAATCTAAAGGACGCTGCGCAGTCTCCCTGCACCTTAGATTTCTCGCTCCGCTCGAAATGACAATGGGGAGGCTCCAGACCTGTCATTCCAAACTTCGCTAGGAGTCACGCCGAGCGCAGCGAGGAGTCCGGAGCCCCGGTCACGGCCTCAGGTAATCACGAACCGGCCGCCCGGGCCTGGTTGCCGGCGCACGGCCGAATCGACCTCCCCGGAGGTTCGACACGCACTAAGCTCCGGGGCTAGCATTTCGACGCCCAACGACCGGAGTCGCATCCATGCTGCGGCAAGCCACTTACGAGCGAAACGGCCGCACCGCGTCGGTCAGCGTCGAGCGCATCGACACCTGGTTCGAGACCGCCGACTCGGTCATCAACTTCCCGGGGCTGGTGGAGCTCGAAGGCGACCACATGTTCTTGAGCTATCACCACGGGCGGCACGGCGGCCACGAGCCCCTGGAGGTCGCCGTCTCGGACGACGCCGGCGCCACCTGGCGCGAAGCGCCGGACGATCACCCGATGGTCTACGTCCACCCGGACACGGGCCGCAAGGGCATCGAGTTCGCCTCCGGCGTTCTGGGATACCCGCGCGACGACTCCATCGTGTACATCGACCACGACACGGTGGAGCTGGCGGAGCGGTGGAAGGACCGCACGTCAGGTTCCTACCACGAGGTCGGGCAGGTCGAGAGCCCGACGTTCCTATGGCGGCGCTGGTCCAAGGCCGGCGAGCCGCTGGAGAAGCACACCTTCAAGGTGCGCGACTTGCCGTTCGAGCGCGCCTCGTATCAGTCGTACAGCTCGCTCATTGAGCTTGACAACGGCGACTACCTGACGGCGCTCGAGTGGGTGGACATGCTGCCGGATGACGAGTGGTCCACCGACACCCGCGGACGCATCCGCAAAACCCGCATCGGCGTCTTCATCGTGCGTTCGAGCGACCAGGGATACACCTGGGACTTCGTGCACAAGTTCGACGCCGGCGAGGTCAGGCCCGTCTACGGCCACGCCGACCGCCCGGTCGAAGAGGGATTCGACGAGGCCGATCTGGTCGTCACGGCCAACGGCGACATCCTCTGCGTGATGCGAACCGGCAGCTACTCGCCGATGTTCCAGTCGCGCTCCACCGACGGCGGCCACACCTGGTCCACGCCCACCAACACCGGCTGGCAGGCCGTCAAGCCGCGGCTCACGCTGCTGCCCAACGGCATCCTCGCCTGCGCCTCCGGTCGCGGGGCCTACGGACACCCCCAGGTCACGCACGTGATGCTGAGCCTGGACGGAAACGGCGAGCATTGGGAAACGCCCTTCGCCTTTCACACGCGCGGCGGCTGCTCCTACACCTCCAAGATGTACCGGGACGACCGGCTGCACGTGATCTACTCGGACTCGGACTTCACCCGCGAGCTGGGAACCATCGGCCTGCCGTCGCAGCGAATCTGCCGGGCGGTGCTCGACGTGCAGAGCCCGGCGCCCTAGCCCGCCCCTGCTACGCCGAGCGGAGCGTTAGCCATGCGGCTGGGCTTGTTGGTTCGCCTATTCACGGCGACGCATGGGCGGATCGACGTGGCGTCGCACGCCGCCGCGGCAAAGCCTCGCTGGGAACGATCCACGGTCACCCGCGCTGAGTTCGAGGCGTCCCTCGACCTGGCGGCCGAAATCGGCGCCGAGGTGGTCGAGATCACGCAGGCCGGACAGCCTGCGGCGGCCGAGCTTCTGGTGGCGAGTCCTCGGCTGCGGCGCGAGCTCACCGCCATGGTCTCCGACCGCGGACTTGAGATCGCGGCGCTCAACGCCGCGGGCATGCCGCTGCACCCGCGAATCGGCGGGCGCGCCCGGCGACTGATCCGGCGCACCATCGAGCTTGCCAGCCTGCTCGACGTCCGCACCGTCGTCAGCATGTCCGGCGCGGGCGGAGACGGGCCGGCAGCCAGCACGATCAACTGGGTCAGCTTTCCCTGGCCCGACGAGTCGGTCGCCCTGCGGGAGCGCCACTGGCAAGCGGCCGTGGGCCTCTGGCATGACCTGGCCGGCTACGCGACCAGCCGCGGGATCGAGCGCGTGGCCCTGGAGCTGCACCCCATGCACCTGGTCTACAACGTGCCGACGTTCAGACGGCTGCACGAGGCAGTGGGACCCGTCATCTCGGCCAACGTCGACCCCAGCCACCTCTTCTGGCAGGGCATGGACCCGGTCGCGGTGGTGGGCGCCCTGGGCGAATCGGTTGGGCACGTGCACGTCAAGGACACGGAGTTGATCGCCGACGAGCTCGCCACGGCGGGCGTGCTGGACGGTCGGCCATTCGGCGCCGACGTACCGCGCGCCTGGATGCACCGCACCGTCGGCCGCGGTCACGGTGACGACGTGTGGAGCGCGTTCTTCCAGGCACTGCGCGATGTGGGCTACCACGGCGCGCTGAGCCTCGAGAACGAGGACCCCTATCAGAGCTACGCGGACGGCGTGCGGGAAGCCGCCGCCTATGTGAAACCGCTCGTGCGAGGACTCGAATGATTCTGCAAGAGCCTGAAACGCCGCCGCCGGCTTCTCTCGAAGAAGTCACGTCCGTTCCGCTGACGCCGTCCTCACTCGGCAAGCCAGTTCCGCAAGACATGCGCATAGGGCTCATCGGCGCCGGTCGCGTCGTTCACAACTCGGTCCTTCCGGCCTACCGCCAAGCCGGGATCACTCCCGTGGCCGCCGCCGATCCCGACCCCGAGGCGCGCGCCGCCGTGCAGCGACGCTGGGGCGTCGAGCGGGTGTTCGCGGACTTCCGGGAGATGCTCGACGCGGTCGACCTGGACGTGGCGGACGTCAACATTCGCTGGGACGTGGGGCTCTCGCCGACAAGGGTCGCCGCGGTCGAGGAGGCCGCGCGGCGCGGCATCCACGTGCTCATGGCCAAGCCCTTCGCCGCCACCTACGCCCAATGCCGCGCCATGGTCGAAGCGGCCCAGGCCGCAGGCGTCACGCTCGCGGTCGACCACAACACACGCTTCGCGCCGGTGCCCCATGGCATCCGGTCGCTGATTCAGGCCGGCGTGCTGGGTCCGCTGATCTCCGCCTCGTATCTCTATCACTCCGCCGTCGGACGCCAGCACACCAACGCCTTCGATGCGGCGTACGACAACGTGGTGCACGCTGCGGACACGCTGCTGAGCTGGTTCGAGCAGGAGCCGGAGGAGGTCTACGCCCACTGGAGCCGCCGCGTCGACGGGGTTGGCTCGGTGTTCAACGGCATGCTCAAGTTCGCCGACGGCGCCAATGCCACGATCCTCTTCGACTTCGCCACGCGGCACCGCCGCCAGATGGATTTCGTGGCCGTCGGCGAGCGCGCCAGCGTTGACGGTCGCCAGGACGCCGGCGCGCCGCCGCCCGCGACGATGCGGCGCCCGACGCTGCGCTACGGGCCGCACACTCCACGCGGGCTCGTGGTCGAGCTGCCGCTGCACCACTCCCTCATGCCCGATTCCTTCCTGGCCTCCCGCGCCGATTTCCTGCAGGCCATCCACGAGGGGCGCGAGCCGTGGGCGAACGCCGCGCAGGTGCTCCGCACGATGCGCACGCACATCGCCCTGTGCCGGTCCGCCGCCGAAGGTCGCCCCGTGAGACCGGCGTCGATCGAGGACTCGGCGTAGGCGACACCCCGGTCCGCCTGTGGCATCGTGCCCAGGCGCTGCCCGCCCGAGGCTTCACCGGTGTCCAACCTCGACGTGCGCCCGCTCTCCGTCCGTCCACTGGAAGCCACGGCATTCCGACCGTTCGGTGCGGTGATCGCACCCGAAGCCGCGGACGCCCCGAGCTTGAACCGCTCGCCGGGCAATCTGGGCTTTCTGTGGGTGCACAAGGAGCTGGAATTCCCCAAGGCCGCCCACATGTGCAGCCTGCGCTACTACTACCGCGGCAACCGCTGCGAGTTCCTCCAGAAGCATCCTGAAAGCACCGTCACGCTCATCCCCGTCAGCGGCGTGAGCGCAATCGTGGTTGCGCCGGATGATGCGGGCGGCGGCCCGGACGTGGACGCCGCGCAGGCCTTCCTGCTGGAGCCGGGACGCGGCGCCGTGCTCCACCGCGGCGTGTGGCTGCGCTATGCCTATCCCCTCACGCAATTCGCCGACTTCGCCTACGTGACCCAACGCGTCGATCCCGCCACGGCCAACGTGAGCGACGACACGGTGCGTGTGAACCTGGACACGGACCTGGGCTTGGTATTCGACCTGGTGTTCGACGTTCCGGCGGGCGAGGACTACGCCCACACGCCAAGCGGCGCGCTGACCGCGGCCCCCGAGCGGAATCCGCCGCACGCCTAGCGGCGCGTAGACTCGCGCACACCGGCAGCCGGGAGCACTCGCATGCTACGGATCGGGCTCATCGGACTCGGCGGCATCGCGGAAGCCCACCTGAGGGCCCTCGCCCTGCTTGAATCCGAGGGACTCGCCCGCTGCGTCGTCGGCGCGGAGCCGGTTGACGAGCGACGCGAGGACCGGCGCACTGCCTTCGGCATTCCCAAGGTCTACGCCACCCACCGCGACCTGCTGGCCGACGCCGACGTGGAGGCCGTGGCCGTCCTCCTGCCGCACCACCTGCACGCTGGCGTCACCATCGAAGCTCTGGACGCCGGCAAGCACGTGCTGGTCGAGAAACCCATGGCCGTGACCATGGACGAGTGCGATCGCATGATCGAGGCCGAAGCGCGCAGCGGTCGGCTGTTGCAGATCGGCCTGACCGGCCAATACCGGCCGGCGCTGCGCACCGCGCGGACGTTTCTGGACACCAACGCGCTTGGTCCCGTCATTCAGGTGCTGGCCCTCGTGAGCGCCAAGCTGCCCTACGAGAGTCTCGACCGCTGCTATCTCACCCGCTCCATGGGCGGTGGCGAGTGGATGGGCAACGGCGTCCACATGGTCGACTGGGTCACGCACCTGATCGGTCGCAAGGCCGTATCCGTGAAGGCGGTCCTGGGAACCCACATGCACTACATGTCTGGCGACGACACCGCCACGGCCCTCATCCGTTACGCCAACGGCGTCGCCGGAGTCGTGATCCTGGTGGAGCACGAGCGCGGCCCCCAAGACTCCGCCTCCATCGACGTTCATTGCACGCAGGGCCGGCTGCAGGTGCACTTTGACACCGCCGAATATCCCGGCGGCATGGTGCGGGTGGGACAGGACGGCGCCTGGCGCGAGCTGGACATCGAGCCTATCAATGACTTCGCCGAGCAGTACCGCGACTTCGTCAAAGCGATCGCGACCAACGACCGCCCGCCGACCAGCAGCGCCTACGGCCGCCACATCATGGAAATCCTGTTCGCCGCCGAGCGCTCGAGCGCCACCGGCCGCGAGGTGATGCTGGAGCCGGTGGAGCGGCAGCCCTGGTAACGCCTTCAAGCAGCCGTCGGTAAGCACCCTTCCGATACAACGGACGGTGTCCCGCTACCATTGACATGTGCGGCGCTGCCGCCGGGGAGGACTTCGCTGCCCATTCGCCGCTCCGTCACATTCGTCGCCGTCTACCTCACATTCGCGCTGGCTGTCGTCGCGATTGCGGCCCTCACGGTGGGCCTGGTGATCAGCCAGCCGTTCGCCGTTTTGGGCGCCTGCACCATTGAGTCCGAGTTCACGGCGGTTTGGCGTGACGAGCCCACCAACTGTCCCGACAGCGACCTGGTCGACGCGGACCTCTCAGGCGCGTTTCTGCGCGACTCGATCTTTTCCGGCGCGGACTTGTCGGGAGCCAACCTCAAAGGCGCGGACCTTCGGTTCGCTGACTTCGTCGATGCCACACTGGACGGCGCCGATCTGTCCGACACCAACGTCTACGGGGCCAAGTTTCGCGGCGCTCAGCTGATCGCCGCCCGGTTCGACGGCGCCACCATGACCGGCGCGAATTTCCAGTACGCCGACCTCAGCGATGCGAGCCTGCGCACCGTCAACGCCTCCTGGATCGAGCTCGACGACTCCGTCGCGGCCAACGTCGACATGGACGGCGCCGAACTCAGCCAAGCGCGGTTCTATGGCACCCATTTCCCAGGCGCGAATCTAAGCAACGTCAGGCTCACCAACTCGACCATGATTCGCGTCGACATGTCGGGCGGCGCCCTGCGCGATGCGCTGATCATCAACACCAATGTCTACGCCTCCAACTTCTCGCAGGCGCAGCTAAGCGGCATGCGGGTGTATGGGTCGGAGTTCCGCCGCACCGACTTCAGCGGCGCGATGCTCACCGACATAACCGTGTCGGGCACCCTGCTCATGGGGTCTGATTTTTCCGGGTACGAGGAATATGGCGCCAGCGCCGACTTTCGCGGCGCAACCTTGCGCGCCTCGGTATTCGACGACGGCGACCTCTCGCACGCCATCGTGTCCGATACGCAGACGTTTGCCGTGGGATTCCGTCGGTCAAACCTCCAGAACGCCGATTTCAGCCGCGCCGAGTTGATCCGCGCTGCGTTTACAGACGCCGACTTGCGCAGCGCCCAGCTCACCAATGCCGACCTTTCGAGAGCGAATCTTGATGGCGCGCTGCTCAACGGCGCCGACCTGACGGACGCGAACCTCACCGGCGCGGAGCTGATCGGCGCGGACCTGACCGACGCCGTGCTCGATGGCGCCAACCTCACCGACGCGCTCTTCAGCGAACGGATGCGCCCGGAAAGCGACGGCGGCCGCTAGCCCTCGTGCCTCCCTATCCGGGCGCGATGACCGTCATGTCCCAGCCGGCGAGATCGTGCAGCGGCACCGTCCAATCGCCCAGCGCCGGTTCGCCGGCCGCCACCCACTCGGCGATCTCCTCGCGGTGACCCAACCGCCGCAACGCGTTCCACATCGGCTGCGAATTGGCGCGTCCGCCGGGACCCGCGCAGTCCCAGAAGAACAGATGCTCGGCCCCGGTGCCGTAGATCAACTGCGCCTTGCGCCGAAAGTCCTCCGCGCTCATGTGGCGCGGCATCACGTTTGGCGCCAGCGTGCAGGCCGTGCCTTGCGTGGCTTCGACGAACGGCGCCAGCTGCTCCGGCGTTGACCACGTGTCCTCGTCGGTCGGCATCGCCAGCGGCGCGGCGCTGTAGGGAATGAGCGCGTCGATCAGCCCCTCCCGCGCCCAGGCTGCGACATCGCAGCCAAAGAGCACGTTCTCCGCCATCAGCCCTTGCACGCAGGCCGAGACCTCGATTCGGCGCCGGCCCTGCTCACGCGCGACGGCATCCATCTCCTGCCGCACCCGGCGCATGAATTCCGTCAGCACGCCCGCCCGATAGGCCAACCACTCGGGATCGTCCTCGGGCAGCTCCCGCGGATCGGCGCCGTGGCTCGCGGCAAACCCCTCGATCAGCGGCTGCTCGTACATCAGGTAGGGCGGACGGCGGTTGAACAGCAGGCAAATGCCATCGAGGTCGAACTCGGCCATCTCGCGTAGCGCGGCCAGGCAGTAATCCTGCACCTCGGGAAAGGCGTAGGACATGCGCGGCAGCTCGCGCCCGTCGCGATCCAGGCAGCGCCACTGGGGATTGTCCTGGAAGTAGCCGTCCAGATACTCCTGGTTCATCGGCGGCGGATAGGTCCAGGCCGCGAGGCGGTAGGCGGCGTGGAACTCCATCCCCAGCTCGTGGGTGTGCTCCAGCGCCACCTGAAATGGATCGATGCCCTGCTCGTGATAGCTGCGCCAGCTTTCGGCCAGGAGGCGGTCGCCGACGCGCGGGAACATCTCCACCCCATGAGCCGTCGCCGTGCGTCCAATCTTGGTGAAGTAGCGCATCAAGTCGCCCGCGCCCGACTCCCAGTACATGCGGCTGAAATCGGTGTCGCGATAGGGCTCGATCTCGCGCCTGACCTCATCGGCGGTCGTCATGCGGTAGGTGTAGTGCGGACCGTGGGCGTCGTTGTGCGCCCAGAGGCGGCGGTCCCGGCCGGAGGTGCGCTCTCCGACCAGCCGCTGGACCTCGTCGTCGGCCAGCGGTACCAGCTTCAGGTAAGCGATGCGCGCCGAGCCCGACTGCACGGACGCGAGCCCATCACCCGAATCGATGCGCCGGTGCAACTGCGAGAACACCACCTCCTGACCCGTGAGATCGGCGACCTTCCAGAAGATCTCCTGTAGCTCCTTGCGGCGCAGGTGGTGGCCCTCCGTGCTCCAGGTCAGCGTCGAAAAGGCGGAGTCACCGCTGAGCTTCACCGGGACCAGTGAAAAGTCGCTTTCGCCGCCCGCAGTCGGATGTACGCCCACCGAGACCGCATGCCAGCCCTCGACCCGCAGCGGATAGGTCACGTCGGGGGCCAGCGTCTCCGGTCCGGCGAAGAGCATCGTCCCCGAGACCCCCTCGGCCTCGAACAGCAGCGTCTGCCATCGACCCCGGGTAGGGTCTGAGGCCAGCGCCTCGGCGGGCGTGCAGCGGTCGAAATCGGCGACGTAGCGCGGCGCTCCACGGAATCCACGATCGGTTATGGCGTCGGACATGGCGCTCACCTCTCTAACCCGGAGTCACGTACGAAAGGTCCCATCCAGCCCATTCACGCAGGGGCATTGACTGTTGAGGCAAGTCCGGCTCGCCAGCTTCGAGCCACGCATGGATCTCGTCCAGGTGGCCCAGCCGACGCAAAGCATTCCACGCATGCCCAAAGTCCGCGCGGCAGCCGCCGGCCGCCGAGTCCCAGAAGAACAGATGATCCACACCTGCGCCATAGATGGCCGCGGCCTGCCGCCGATAGTCCTCAGGCGACATCCACCGCGGCATCACGTTGGGCGCCACCACACACGGCGAACCGGCCACGGCCTGAGTCAGAAAGTCGAGTTGTGCGGGATCAGTCCAGACCATGCCGCCAGGCTCGTTGAAGAACGGTCGGAAGTTGAGGCGGGGACTGTAAGGAATCAGCGTGTCCACCAGTCCCTCGCGCACCCAGGCTGCCAGATCGAGGCCCTGCATCAGGTTCTCCGCCTCGGATCCGGCCACAATCGCCGAGACCGCGATTCGCCGCGGACGATCCCGCGACGCCTCGTCCATCCCCGCGCGCACGTCGCGCATGAATTGGGTCAGCGTGCCGGCGCGATAGGCCAGCCAGTCCGGGTCGTCCTCCGGCAGCATCCGCGGATCGCGACCGAATTCCCGCGTGAAGCCGTCCACCAGCGGCGGCTCGTATTCCACCAGCGGCGGGCGGCGGTTGTAGAGCAGGCACACGCCATCGATTGGCCGCTCGGCCATTTCCCGCAGCAGCGACAACACGAATGCCCGCACCTCCGGGTAGCTGTACGAGATGCGCGGCGTCCGATTGCCCGCCCGGTCCTCGCCGTAAAACTCCGGATGCCGCTGAAAGTACGTGTCGCCGTGGTTGTGGTGATCGAGCGGCGGCGGATAGTGGAACCCGGCCACGCGATAGCCTGCGTGAAACTCCATGCCGACCGCGTGCGTCTGTTCGAGCGCCACGTCGAACGGGTCGACGCCTGCTCCGTGGAATACCCGCCAACTCTCGGCATGCAGGCGGTCGCCGCGGCGGCCATAGTCCTCCAGGCCGTCCAGGGTGTGTTGCCGCCCGATCGCGCTGAAATACGACATCAAGTCGCCGCCGCCCGCCTCCCAGTACATCCGGGAGAAATCGCTCTCGTGGTACGGCTCGATCTCGCGCCGCACGTCGTCGGGCGTCGTGAGCCCAAATTGGTAGTGAGCAAAGTGAGCGTCGTTGTGGGCAAACAGTCGCCGCGTGTCGGCGCGGGCCTGATCGGAGCGCCAGGCCGAGACTTCCGCGTCCGTGAGCGGCACCAGCTTGACGTAGGCCACCCGCGCCGCCGCGCAGGCGAACGATCCGGCCCCGTCACCCTCGCCGACCCGCGCGCTCGCCTGGCCTATATCCAGCTGCTGACCGGTCAGGTCCGCGATCTTCCAATACATCTCGATCACGTCCACGCCATGATCGGGCCGCCGGTAGGGCTCCATCGTCAGAAACGAGAAGGTGTCGTCGCCGCTCAGCTTGAGCGGCATGCCCAGCTTCAGTCCCTCGTCGGCCGTCCGCAGCGGAACGGTGCCGATCGATATGGCGTGAAGGCCCCGCGCGTCGAGCGGACAGCGCACCGTCGGCGCCGCCGTCTCGAGCCCGGCCGCCAGCATGGTGCCGCTCAGCGAGTCCGTGCGATAAGACATCGCGCGCCAGTGCCGCGGCTTCGCCGTGGGGCAAATCGCCGACCCCGGCTCGGCGCGGTCCAGGTCGGTGAGATATCGCGGCGTGCCGCTGAGCCACGCGTCGCCGAAGCGGTCCGTCAAGGCACCGGCCATCGACTGGGCCTGGGATTGCGTACGCTCACCCGCATCGGCAATCCATCCACGCCTCCTGTCCGGTGAACGTTGGTGTACCTTACGCCGCGCCCCATCGCACCATCAATCGCCTGGCGCGAACTATGCGTGAGCGGCGACCGTCGGTGAACGACGCGGCGGCATCCGAGGGCGAGCCCGGCGGCTGGCTGCAGCTCGTGCGCGATCCCAAGTGGCGCGGCCTGAGCGTCATCCTCATCGGCACGTTCCTGAGCGTGATCGTGCACAACATCGCCACGGTCACGCTGCCCAGCATCGCGGCGGATTTCGGCGCCACCCTGGCCGAGGTACAGTGGGTCGCCATCGCGGTTTCGCTGACCACCGCCGCCGTGGTCATGCCCGCGGGCTACCTGGCCGACCGCCTGGGACGACGCAAGTTCTTCATCGGCGGCATGTCGCTGTTTGCGGCCGCATCAGTGATGGCAGGCTGGGCGCCCTCCCTCGAAATGCTGGTCGCCGCCCGCCTGCTGCAGGGCGTGGCGACGGCCATCGTCGGCGCCAACGGCATCGCCATCGCCGTCACCCTCTTCCCGGAGGGCGAGCGCGGCAAGGTGCTCGGACTCTCATCCGGCACCGTGGGCTTCAGCGCCCTCGTGGCGCCTGCGGTCGGCGGCATCGTCGTTGAGGCGGGCGGCTGGCGCTGGGCCTATCACGCGCTGGCGCTACCGGCGATCGTCGGCGCGATCGGCGCCTGGCTGGTGCTCGAGGCCGGACGGTCGTCCGATTCCGCCGACGGGCCGGGCCGGTTCGACTGGTTCGGTTCAAGCGCCATCGCCGGAATCGCCGTCACGCTGGTGCTGGGCTTGACGATGGCGCCGGTAATCGGTTGGACCGAGCCGCTGGTCTGGACCTCGATAGCGGCCGCCATGGCGCTGGGCGGCGCCTACGTCTGGTGGGAGCTGCGCACGCCCCATCCCCTGTTCGATCTGCGACTGCTGCGGCGCCGCGCCCTCGTCACCCCCCTGGGCGCCCGCATCGTGCTGCTGATGGGCCTGTCGGGCGGCGGGTTCCTGATGCCGTTCTACATCCAGGGCGTGCTGGGACTGAGCGCCCGAGATCTGGGGTTCATCCTTGTGCCCGGATTCGCCGCCTACACCCTCATCGCCATGCTGGCCGGACGGTTTTCGGATCGTTGGACGCCGCGACCATTCCTGATTGCGGGACCACTGGTGGGCCTCGTCAGCGTCCTGGCGTTGGCGAGCTTCGGTTCGGACACGCCGCTGGCCGTGGTCGTGCTGGTACTGGTCGTCAACAGCGCCAGTCTCTCGCTCGTGACCTCGCCCAGCTCAAACGCCATGCTCGCGGCGGTGCCCGAGCGGGTCTACACCGTCACCGTCGGTTTCATGAACCTGGCCGGCACCATCGCCGGCATCGTCGCCCTCGCGCTCATCACCGCCATCGT
>DAOUHO010000152.1:0-32231 GCA_034428595.1 Chloroflexota bacterium
CGATGGACGTAAGGTAGTCCGCGACGCGCTGGACTCCGCTGGTCTGGCTGAGCAGTTCGGCGACGACGAGGTCGAGTACGATCTCCTCGGCGACAGCGCGTATGGCGACGACAAGTCGTAGACGTCAAACAGTGCGCGCCCGCATACGTGCGCGCGTGAGAGCACCGGAGCTTGTCGGATGAGCCAGGCGCCGCCCATCGTCACCGAGGCGCTGTCAAAGTCTTACGGCAGCGTTCAGGCGCTGACCGATCTGTCGTTGACCGTGGAGCGCGGTGAGATCTTCGGCTTCCTGGGTCCCAACGGCGCCGGCAAGACGACCACGGCCCGGCTGCTGCTGGGCTTGATGCGGCCCACCAGCGGCTCGGCGCGCATCTTCGGCGCCGACGTGCACACCGAGGGTCCAACGGCCCGTCGCTCCGTGAGCTTTCAGCCCAGCGCCGACGCGCTCTATGAGTCCACGCGGGTGGCGGCCTATCTGCGGGCCTTCGCGCGCATGGGCGGCGTGCCCGTGCACCGCACCGACGAGCTCATCGAGCGGCTGGACCTCGACACGTCGCGCCGCATCAAGGCCCTCTCGACGGGCAACCGGCAGAAGGTGGCCATTGTCCGCGCGCTCCAGGCCGATGTGCCGCTCTATCTCCTCGACGAGCCCACCCGCGGCCTCGATCCGCTCGTGCAGCAAGAGTTTGGTCGGATCTTGGCCGAATACCGCGACGAAGGCCGGACCATCTTCCTGTCCACCCATATCCTTTCCGAAGCCGAGCATCTCTGTGACCGCGTGGGCCTATTGCGCGAGGGGCGGCTCGTGGCCGTGGAGCGCGTCGACACGCTCACGGAGAGCCGGGTGCGACGCTTCCACGCCCGCTTTGCCGGACCGACGCCCACCGAGGACGACCTTGAGGGCGCAACGGTGGTGTCGCGCACCGATGGCGCGGTCAGCTTCGAAGTCACCGGGTCCGTGGACCGGGTGATCAAGACGCTGGCGCGTTTCGAGGTCGCCGACCTCACCGTTGACGAGCCCAGCCTCGAAGACGCATTCCTGCGCTACTACGACCAGCAGGCCGAGACGTGACGCTGCATCTGCTGCTGCACACCCTGCGGCACCGGCGCCTCGCGATCTTTTGGTTCACCGTCGGTCTGTTCCTCTACGCGCTCTTGACCATGGCGCTGTGGCCGTCATCACGCGACCTAGACCTCGATGCGTTCCTCGACACCATGCCCGAGGCGGCCAAGGCGGCGTTCCTAGGCCGGGGCTTCGACAGTCCCGCCGTTCAGCAAAGCGCCTTCCTCCAATACCTTGGCTCGCAGCTCGCCACCTGGTTGCCGTTCCTCGCCGCATACTTCGGCATCTGGGTCGGCGGCGGAATGATTGCGCGGGCCTACGGACGCCACACCCTGGACGTATTGCTCGCGCAGCCGATCACCCGTGAGCGGTTCCTCCTCACGCGGCTGGCGGCGGTGGCGATCGGTGCGCTGGTCATCGTCGTGGGCGCGATGGTCGGCCTGCTGCTCGGCGTGGCCGCGTGGGCCGGCGACACGCCAATTCCCGCGAGCGATATCGTCCTGGTGCACGTGCAGCTCTTGCTGTTCGCCATGGCCTGCGCGGCGATAGCCGCGGTCGCGGCCACGGTCCTCCTGGAGCCCGGCCGCACCTATGGCGTCAGCGCGCTCATCGTCGTGGTGATGTACGTGCTCTATCTGGTTGCCGAGGTAGTCGATGCGCTGGAGTGGCTGGGCTATGTCTCGCTGTTTCGCTATTGGCGGCCCTTGGAGCAATTCGCGACCGGAGAGTTCGCCTGGATGGAAGCGCTGGTGCTGGCGGCGATCGCGGTCGTCGGCGCCGGGCTGGCGGTCGTACTATTTCGACGCCGGGACATCGTGACCTAGGAGTTCGGCATGCCACGCGCCAAGGGCTCGACAACGCTCGCCGTCGGCGATCCGGCGCCGGAATTCGATGCCCACGTCGCTGGAACCGGCATGCGCACCGAGTTGCAGGACTTTGCCGGCCGCTGGCTCTACCTGGTCTTTGTGCGGCATATCTGGTGACTGAGCTGCCATGGCTACATGGCGCGGCTCGAGGTCGAGCTGGACGAGTGGACCAAGCGGGGGGCGGCGGTCGCGTGCGTCTTCGCGCAGGGCCTCAAGGCCGTGGACGCCTTCGCCACGCGTGAAGGCCTCCCCTTCCCGGTGCTGGCCGACCCCGAGCGGCGGATGGTCCGCGACTACGGCGTCTACGTCCGCATCAACTTCGAGTCGTGGAACATGGCGCGGCCCTCCGTGGTCCTCATCGATCCCACGGGCATCGTGCGCGAGGTGTTCGTGGGGCGACACTCGCTCGAATGGCCGGACAGCAAGGACCTCTGGGCGTTGATGGAGCGTCAC
The DNA here is from genome assembly GCA_034428595.1 of Chloroflexota bacterium. GTDB lineage: Bacteria > Chloroflexota > UBA11872 > UBA11872 > UBA11872 > JAJECS01. The sequence continues at coordinate 2,383 of DAOUHO010000152.1, forward strand.
GAGGCCGACAGCGAGATCGAAGTCCGCGAGGTCTGAACCGCGCGGAAGAGGCCCCGCGGACGCGGCGGATGCAGCGATGCCGGCGGTTCGCGTCGCTCGCGCAGGCGGCGATGGCAGGGGATTACGCCCAGCCTGCCGGAGCGACGACGCAGCCACCGCGCGCGGGACCTCCTCACACGGCCCGCGATAATACCATACAAATACCGAACAGACGAGCACGTCGGTTGGACGGCAGGCGACGCGCGGGGCCGGCGGAGGGCAGCGCACTGTCGTCACCCCGGCGAAGGCCGGGGTCCAGGGATTCGGCCCGCAGCCGGGATCAACCGGCCTGGATTCCGGCCCCGTATCGCGTACGGGGCAGGATCTCCGCCGGAATGACGGAGTGGTCGGACGCCTTCTACTACCCCTGCCAGGGCTCCTTCAGAAAGTCCCGATCGACCACCCCGAAGTCCTCGGTGAAGTCGGACTCGGCGTAGAACGCGCCCGTGAACTCCCGCGGCTGAAGCCCCATCACGTCGAACACCGGCGACGGGCGGAACTCGATGACTCCGTCGCCCGCGCGGCTCACGTGGACCACCGAGTCCGCTCCCTGGCGACCACCGGACACCAGTTGCAGCACGTCCAGCCCGTTGCCGTCGGCGCGGGGAATCACCTTGAGGCGCCACATCGGCGTCAGGTCGGGCAGATCGGCGGGTTCGCACCGCAGGTAAGCCGTCGAGCGCACGGCGGCGATATCCACGCCGCCCACCGAGGCGGTGGTGGCCATCACCCGTTCCACCTGCTCCACGCGCATGTCGGCCCAGACCTTGGGCGTGCCCCAGATCTCGCGGCCTGCCGGAATGCTCCCGCGAGAGTTCACGTACTGCACCACGACGTAATAGCCCGCGCGCCCTTCGAACTCGCAGCCTGCCGCGACGACGATGGCCTGGAACGCGCCATAGTGGCTCGACCACGGCGCGTCCACGCCGATGGCGGCGCAGGCCCCGTCGGGCGCCGGCGTCAGGCATTCGGGCAGCAGATCGGCCACGCGGTTCGGATCGGCGCGGAACAGTACGGTCTGCGCGCGCATCCCGCGATAGCGCGCCGGCGGACGCGGAAAGTAGGGCGAGGACACAGGCATCCCGTCGATCTGACTCAGGGGAATCGGCATGTACGGGCTCCCGTCGAACGCGCCGCCCCGCATTGTGGCCAGCGCCTCATCCAGCGGCAACCACCGCTGAGCAGCGCGAATCTGTACCATCGGTGAGCCGGGCGGCAGCTTCGTCCGGCTTTGGCGCAGGGCCCCGACGGCCAATCAGGCGCCCGCCACCGAACTCAGGAGGCCGCTTCGTGTCGGATGCAGGTGACGACCCTCGATCGAGCTCGCTGGCCGCGCACGGGATCAAGAACCACGGGCGGGTCTTCTGGGACCTCCCCACGAGCCAGCTTTATGAGCACGCCGTGCGCGCGGGCGAAGGTGAAATCGCGCATCTGGGCCCCATCGTGGTGCGGACGGTTCCGCACACGGGGCGGTCGCCGAACGACAAGTTCGTGGTGCGCGACGCCGAGCGCGCCGACGCCGTGTGGTGGGGCGACCACAACCAACCGCTCGAACCCGAGCGGTTCGACAGGCTGTTCGCGCGCCTCCGCGCCTACATGCAGGGGCGCAACCTCTATGTCCAGAACTGCTTCGCCGGCGCCGATCCCCGCTACCGGCTCTCGGTGCGGGTGATCAACGAGCTCGCCTGGCACAACCTCTTCGCCCGCAACCTCTTCATCGTGCCCAGCGCCGACGAGCTCGCCGGCCACGAGCCCGAGTTCACGGTCATCGACATGCCGGGCTTTCAGGCGGACCCGGAGGAGGACGGCACCAGGTCCGGCACCTTCATCGTCGTCAACTTCGCCGCGCGGCTCATCATCATCGGCGGCACCGCCTACGGCGGGGAGATGAAGAAATCCATCTTCACCATCCTCAACTACCTGCTGCCGCAGCGCGGCGTGCTGTCGATGCACTGCTCGGCCAACGTTGGCGCCGAAGGCGACGTGGCGCTGTTCTTCGGCCTCTCCGGCACGGGCAAGACCACGCTTTCGACCGACCCCGAGCGGCCGCTGATCGGCGACGACGAGCATGGCTGGAGCGACACCGGAATCTTCAACTTCGAAGGCGGCTGCTACGCCAAGACCATCCGCCTGTCCGCCGAGAACGAGCCGGAGATCTACCAGACCACGCGGCGCTTCGGCACGGTGCTGGAGAACCTTCCCTTCGACCCTGATTCGCGCCGGCTCGATCTCGACTCTGACGAGATCACCGAGAACACCCGCGGGGCATATCCAATCTCGCACCTGCAGAACGTGGTTCCCGGCGGCATGGCCGGACATCCCCGCAACATCGTGCTGCTGGCAGCCGACGCCTTCGGCGTCCTGCCGCCGATTTCGCGGCTGACCACCGAGCAGGCGATGTATCACTTTCTGCTGGGCTACACCGCGCGCGTGGCCGGCACCGAGCGCGGCGTCACCGACCCGCAGGCGACCTTCAGCGCCTGCTTCGGCGCGCCGTTCTTGCCGCTGCCGCCTCCGACCTACGCGGCGATGCTCGGCGAGCGACTCCAGCAGCACCAGCCGCACGTGTGGCTGGTCAACACCGGCTGGCTGGGCGGCCCCGCGGGCGAGAGCGATCGGGTGCAGCTGCCGCACACGCGGGCCATGATCCGCGCCGCGCTCAGCGGCGCGCTTGACGGCGTGCCGGACACGGTCGAGCCGGTATTCGGGCTGCGCGTGCCCACCATGTGTCCCGATGTCCCCGGCGACCTGCTGGATTCCCGCGGCCAGTGGACCGAACCCGCCCGCTACGACGCACAGGCCGTGCAGTTGGCGCAGCGCATGCGCGAGGCCTTTCAGCCATTCGCGTCGACCGTCTCGGCGGACGTGCTGGCGGCGGAACCTCCGGCCGGCGCCTAAGGGACGGCGCCGACGAACGCCGCGCCAATCAAGCCCGTGAGCACGGCGCCTCCGATCACGATGATGATCATGAGGTAGGCGACTACGCCGCCGACCATCGTCGCGATGGCCTGACCGTCGGTGAGGCGCATCGACTCACGGATCGCGAAAAATCCGGACACCAGCAGCCACAGCAGCACCGCGAGCTGCACGAAGAACCCCAGCACCGGAATGAACCCCGCCACGCCCACGACCCCGGGCGCTTGCGCAAAGCCGGTGGCTCGCGCCACCTCCAGAAACTCCACCTGCTGCATCCCGGGGGCGGCCAAGCGCGTGCCGATGAACCAGGCGACGCCCGACCAGGCCAGCCACCCGACGATGCTCAAGATGGGCGTGAGCACGAATCCCAACACAAATCCCGTCCCGAGCATCGAATCCTGAATGGCTTGTGCGGCGCTTTCGTCGAGGCCAAGCCATTCGGGCTCGGGCGGACTGACCTGATACCCGACGAACGTCGCGAAGGCGGACGCCAGGGCCGCAATTACGACAACCTGCAGCGCCGGTCGCGTCGCCGTGATGTCCGCCGCGACCTCCGCGTAGAGCGGCCGCTCCAGACGCGACGCGCGGATCATTCGATTGACGAGCTGACGCTCCGGTGCGTCCTCCATCAATCTACGCCGCGGTGCGGCCGCCGACGTCCGACGTCAGCCGCAGTCGCTGTAGCCGCATGAGATGCACTTGAGGCAGCCCTCCGCCGAGACCAGGTGGCTGCTGCCGCACGAGGGGCAGGCGCCGGCGAATGACGTGCCCGCCGCCGCCGACATCGTCGGCTGCGCCTCGGCGTGTCCCATTGCAGCCGCGGCCGCTTGCGGGGCCGGCGCGACGGTGGCGGCCGGTACGTGCTCCGACCGGTCGCCTTCCAGCGTCACGCTCGGCGGGGCGTAGGTGCCTTCGCCTTGCAGATCGACCATCGGCACGTAGCCCTCGGGCTGCGAAGTCATGCGCAGCGCCACGACCTGGGCAATCGCGTCGCCGCACGAGAGAACCCGGGTGGGCCCGAATCCGGTCGGCCGGTGGCACGTGATGCCGCGCAAGTGGCTGTGGACGACGTCCACGGGCGCGCCGGAACGCAGCGCCAGCGAGACGAGCCGCCCAATGGCCTCGGTTTGCGCCGCCGCGCACCCGCCCGCCTTGCCCAGCGTGGCAAACAGCTCGAACGGGGACCCCCGCTCGTCGTCGTTCACCGTGACGAACAGCGGCCCGCAGCCGGTGCGGATGCGCGTGGTGGTGCCGCGGATCTGGTCCGGGCGCTCCCGTTCCTGCGCCGCAACCATCGGCAACGGCTCGGGCGCAGCGGCCGGCGCCGCCGGCGCTGGTGCTGGCGTGGGATGCCCATTGGACTTCTCTGTCGGCGCGGCGGCATGGCCGTTCGTGGCGGCATGGCCATTCGTCGTGGCATCGACGGCCGCCGGAGCCTCTTCGGCCGGTGCGTCGTCCCGCCGCGTCTTGTCGCCGGAGTCGCTCGTAGTCAGCACCTGCAAGTCACGGCTGCCGTCGCGATAGACCGTCACGCCCTTGCACCCCAGCGTGTAGGCGAGGCGATAGCCGCGGTCCACGTCCTCCCGCGTCGCTTCGTACGGGAAGTTGATGGTCTTGGAGACCGCGTTTTCGGTGTGGCGTTGAAATGCCGCCTGCACGCGGATATGCCAATCCGGCCTTACGTCGTGCGCCGTCACGAAGATTTGGCGGGCCTCGTCCGGGACCGTCTCCAGCGCCTGCCGCGCCGAGTCCGGTGTGTGATCGGTGATGCGCAAGCTGCCGTGGTTGTCGGTGATAGCGTCCAGCAGCGCGTCGCTGTAGAACCCGTGCGCGCGGGCGAACTGCTCGAACTGCGGGTTGACGTAGCGCAGCGAGGTGGCCGCGTTGTCGTCGCCGTCGCGCATCACGTTCTTCCAGAAGATCAGCGCGAAGAGCGGCTCGATGCCGCTGGAGCAGTCCGCGATCATGCTGATGGTGCCCGTCGGCGCGATGGTTGTGACGGTGGCGTTGCGCCGCGGGGCGTGGCCCTGCGAGTCCCAGAGCGAGCCCTTGAAGTTCGGGAATGCCCCGCGCGCCTCGGCCAGGGCCTCGGATGCGCGCCGGCCTTCATCGTTGACGCACTGCATCACCCGCTCGCCCAGCTCCTCCGCCTCGGGGCTGTCGTAGGCGATGCCCAGGGTGAACAGAATGTCGGCCCAGCCCATGATTCCCAGGCCCACGCGGCGGTTGCCGTGCTTGACGATGGCGTCGATGTCCTCAATCGGGAAGTTCGAGGCCTCCACCATGTCGTCCAGGAAGCGGACGGACAGCTGAACGTCGCGGCGCAGCGCGCTCCAGTCGATCGCGGCGCCGTTGGCGGTCAGGTGCTTGGTGAGATTCAGGCTCCCGAGCACGCACGCCTCGTAGGGCAGCAGCGGCTGCTCGCCGCAGGGATTCGTGGTGTCCTGCCGCGCGACCGACGGCGTCGGATTGGTGCGCTCCAGCCGGTCCAGGAAGATCATGCCGGGTTCGCCATTCAGCCAGGCGCCGTCCACCAGCTTGTGCCAGATGTCCGGCGCGCTGGCGCGGGCGGGCGTCTCCGTGACCGGGTCCACGTGCGTCGTGCCCGTGCGCGGATTCACCAGGTCGTAGTCCCCGCCGTCTTCCACCGCCGCCATGAAGGCGTCGGTCACGCCAACCGAAATGTTGAAGTTCGAAATCCGCCCGTCGCTGGTCTTGCAGCGAATAAAGTCTTCGATGTCGGGATGATCGACGTTGAGGATGCCCATGTTGGCGCCCCGGCGCGTGCCCCCCTGCTTAATCTCGCCGCAGGAGTAGTCGATCATGGACATGAAGCTCACCGGTCCGCTGGCCACGCCGCCCGAGCTGCGGACGAAGTCGCCGCGCGGCCGGATGCGCGAGAAGTTGAAGCCGGTGCCGCCGCCGGTCTGGTGAATGATGGCGGCGTTCATGTCCGTGGTCTTGATGCTGCGCAGGTCGTCGTCGATCGGCAGCACGAAGCACGCCGCGAGCTGGGCGTAGCCGCCGGGCTTGCCGGCATTCATCAGGCATGGGCTGTTGGGCACGAAGCGCAGCCCGCGCAGCAGGCCATACATGTCGTCGAAGAGCTCGCGATGGCCGGCGTCGTCCACCCAGTCCCGCTCGCGCTCGATGTCGATCACGCCGCGCGTCACGCGCTCGAAAAACTGGTCGACATCTTCAATGGGGTGGTCGACGCGGTCCTTGAGGAAATAGCGCTTCTTCAGCACGGCAAGAGCGTTTTCCGACAAGGCCGGCCATGCCGCGACGCTCTGCGGCGTGGTCGGAGCGATGGCCCTTGTCTCTAGCATCCTGTCTCTCTCCCCCGTTCGACCGGAGACCCTGCTCCGGCGGAAGCGACGGTCGCTTCCCAGTATTTCGTTGTGGACAACAAAGGCGCTGCGGAGGCAGCGCCTTTACCGAATGGCGAACTACGCCCGGTGCGGGCGTCGCGGCATGGATATCCGGTACGTCGTTCCGCTGGCCGCCGAGGGCGCCTCGATTAGCGAGCCGTCCTCTTCGACCCCGTGATCCAGTTGGGCGCGGACGTGAGCCAGCCCCTCGCGCACGAGAAAGTCGCGCGCGCCCCACGCGCTCATCGATTCCTCGGGGAACGCGACCGTCATCGAGAAATCCTGCTCATCCCGCCGCAGCCCGAAGAGCACGAGGTCGTAGGCCCCGGCTTCCGGAATGAATTCGGCGTAGTCGATGAAGAAGGATCGCCCGTCGCGAGTCTTGTGCATCTCCCCGATGATCTGAATCATGGTTGCCCCGACGTCCCGGCTGCATGCCCGAGACGAGTACCTACGCCTTTCTCTACGCCTACGGCGCGACTGCCCCCCGCGCCGGCCGCAAGATGCGACTCGGTAGGGCGCATGCTACCGCCTGCGGGCCGCCATGTACAACATCTAGGCCACCAGGCTGCACCTAGCCCAATATATCGTGGCTGCTTGGCCTGTCATGCACGCTGTGGAAAGGGACGAATCACCAGTAGCGCGGGACGCGCACGCTGCGTGCAGACTGAGGCGCTCGCCCCCGACTTGAAGCCGCGCCGGCCGGCGCGGCTAGGTGCGCCATAGCCCGTCCAGGGCTCTCCACGGGCTATCCACAGGCCGGAGGGTTTATTCGTCGCCGGCGCTGGCGTCCACGATCTGCGCGAGCTGGTCGTCGCGACCCACCACGACGAGCACGTCGTCGTCCTGCACCCGGTCGGTCAGCTCCGGCATCACCACCAGCTCGTTGCCGCGCTTGATCGCCAGCACGGCGGCGTTGTGCCGCCCCCGCAGGTCCATGCTGGCCAGGGTGCGGCCGGCGAAGGCCGCGGCGGGGATCTGGGCGATGCCCAGGTGCGGCAGCAATTCGAAATAGTCCATCGCGCGCGGGGCCTCGACGGATTGGGCCAGGCGCACGGCCATCTCTTGCTCGGGGAAGATCACGCGGTCCGCGCCAACCCGCTCCAGGATCGTGCGGTGCACGTCGCTCGACGCCTTGGCGTAGACCAGAGGCACCTTCAGGTTCTTGAGACTCGTCGTGATGAGGACGCTTGCCTCCACCTCCGCCATGGCCACGATCGCCAGCTGCACGTCGGGCGCCCCGATCTCGCGGAGCACGTCCTCGTCGGTGGCGTCCCCGGTGACCGCGGCCTCAATATCCGGGGCAATGTCTTGGATGGCTCCCTGGGACTGGTCGATCGCGATCACATCATGACCCAGGTGCGTCAGGGTGATGGCCAGGTTGCGGCCGAATCGCCCCAGGCCGGCTACGAGAATGTGCATGCGGATATCGCTCGTGAGTGGCTAGCCAACTTTGATCGTTTCCTCTGGAAACCGGATCAGCTCGGGCCGCTCGCGCGTCACCAGCGCCTGCGCCAGGGTCAGCGCGCCCAGCCGGCCGACGAACATCGCGATCACGAGCACCGTCTTCGAGACGACCGAGAGGTCGGGCGTGATTCCGGTGGAGTATCCCACTACCGCAAAGGCCGAGATCGACTCGAAGAGGAGGTTGCCCAGCGGGTGGCCCGACTCGCGCTCGGCCACGCTCATCACCAGCGTGGCGAGGAACACGGCCAACGCCGACAGCAGCACCACGGTGAGCGCCCGGGTCACCGTGACGGTGGCTATGGTGCGACCGAAGGCCGTGGGTGAGCGGTGTCCCCGAATGTGGGAGGCGGCGGCCACGGTCAGCACGCCTACCGTGTTGAGCGTGACGCCGCCGGCCACCGACGCCGAGGCCCCGCCGATGAACATCAGCAGCATGATCGCGGTCCACGCGTCCAGTCCCAGCGCGCCCAGATCGACCGTCGTGAGGCCCGCGGTGCGGTTGATGGTGTGAAAGGCGGCCGTGACCGTCCGCCCGCCCAGGTCGTCGTCCGCGATCGCGCCGCCGAAGGTCGGCGTGAGAATCCACAAGACCACGAACCCGACCAGCGACACGACGAGCATGGTGGTCAGCACGAGCTTGCTCTCCAGCGAGAGACGGCGCCACGAGCGCCGGCGCAGCCCGTCGAATATCACCGTGAATCCCACGCCGCCGAGCACGCTGAGGGCGCCAAACGCGGCCAGCACGTTCGTGGCGTCCACCAGGCGGCCCATGCTGGCGGTGCCGGGCTCCACGTTGAACCCGGCATTGGTGAAGGCCGAGATCGAGTGGAAGGCCGACCACCACAGCGGATTCTCGATGGCCGCGTCGCCGGACGCGTACCACAGCACGAATCCGAACCCGACGGCCTGGGCGAACAGCGTCAAGGCGGCCACGCGCCAGATCAGCCCCAGCAGCCCGCCGGGCTGGTCGAGGCCCAGCGGCTGCCCGAAGAGGAGGTGCTCACGTGACGAGGTGCGCCGCCCGCCCAGCGTCAGGATCACCACCGCGCCGGTCACGAATCCGAGCGCGCCCACCTGAATCAGCGCCAGGATCACGCCCTCGCCGAACGCGGTCCAGTGGTCCGCGGTTGACACGACGGTCAGGCCGGTCACGCAGACGGCCGACGTGGCCGTGAAGAGCGCCGTGATGAGGTCGGTGCCGCCGCCCTCGCTGGCGAAGGGCAGCATCAGCAATCCGGTGCCGACGGTGATCAAGGCCGCAAAGCCCGCGGCGAGGGTCACGCCCGGCCGCGAAGTGCCGGGCGCGCGGGTGCGCCTGCCGGCGCGCAGCCGTTGCGTCGCCCGGCGACGCAGCGTGACCACGCGGTCGGACAGCCCAAGGGGCTCGGGGATCCCCGGCCCGCCGCGACGGCTCATGCTCATCCCACCCCCAGAATCCGACGCAGCGTAGCGGCCGTCACGGTCCGCATGATGACTCGCGCCGGACCATGATGCGCCCTTTGGCGCTTGGCGTCCTTCAGGGCCCCGGTGGTGAGGGAGTGAGCGTTGGCCGGCTCGGGATCGCCCGCGCGGGGCTAGCGAACCTCGTGCCGCCTATTCGAAGGCGAAGTTGGCCCGCACCACGGCCCGGATGATCACTTGCCCCGGAGACGCCGCCAGAGCGACCTGCTTGGCCAGCGCCGGATCTACCTTCTTGGTAGTCGCCGGGATCACGTCGACCTTTTCTTCAATGTTGATCAGGCCGGCGAGACTACCCTGCAGGGTTTCGGCCATGGCCCGAGCCTTGTCCGAGGCGCTGACCGTCGCCAGGCGCAAGGCGTCCTCGATGTGTGCCGCCTCGTCGGCCAGGGTGTAGGTCAACGAGTGCAAGGCGTCGGCGCCCGCCGCGAAGCCCGCGTCGACGACCTCCGCCGCGCGATCGACCTTCGCGACGCGGAAGTTGATCGTCGCCCCAGCGGTGTAGCCGGCCGGTGGGCCCGCCCGCTCCCCAGGCGCGTAGTTGGGCGTGAGGGCAACGCCGCCGACCCGAACGTCATGGTCATTGAGGCCAAGGTCGTCGAGGTCTCTGACGGCCTTCACCACCGCGTCTGCGGCCTCCTGCGCGGCCGCGCCGGCCGCCGCCGCCGAGGGCGCCTCGGCCGTGACGCCGAAGACCACAATGGCGAGATCCGGCGTGCGCATCAGCTCGCCCACACCGATCACGTGCAGGCCCTGCGGCTGCTCCGGCGGCAGAAACTGCGGCAGGCCGCCAACGTTGACGGTGGCCGAGACTTCTTCTTCCTCAGGCGCCGCGCCCGCCTGGAATTGCTGCAACGCCAGGAATCCCAGGACCACGAGCGCCGCCACCAGCACGACGATGAGGCCGATCTGGTAGATCCACGGAAGCCGCCGGAACAGCGCAAACACGGGCTAGGCCTGTCGATTCGGGGGCAGAGGCGGCCGGCGCCGCGCGGCGAGCATAGAAAGGCGCGGCGCGCGGGGGCAACTCATGATGTGGCCCCCGCGCCGCCGAACGTCCGCCTCAGCCGCCGAAGCGGCGAGCGGCCTCGTCCCAGTTCACGACGTTCCACCACGCCGCGATGTAGTCGGGCCGCTTGTTCTGGTAGTTGAGGTAGTAGGCGTGTTCCCACACGTCCAGCCCCAGGATCGGCGTGCCCGAGCCGTCCATCAGCGGGCTGTCCTGATTGGGCGTGCTGGTGACGGCCAGCGAGCCGTCCGCCTGCTTGATCAGCCAGGCCCAGCCGGAGCCGAAACGGGTTGTCGCGGCCTGGGCAAATTCGTCCTTGAACGCCTCCAAGCTCCCGAAGGCGCTATCGATTGCCGCGGCAAGGGCGCCGCTGGGCCCACCGCCGTCTGGGCTCAGCACCGTCCAGAAGAGGCTGTGGTTGGCGTGCCCGCCCGCGTTGTTGCGCACGGCGGTGCGGATGCCTTCCGGCACCGCGCTCAGGTCGGAAATCAGGTCCTCCGCGCTCATCGCGGCCAGGTCCGGATGGTCGGCCAGCGCGTTGTTCGCGTTCATGATGTAGGTCGCGTGGTGCCGGTCGTGATGGATTTCCATCGTCCGCGCGTCGATATGCGGCTCCAGCGCGTCGAAGGCGTACGGAAGCGGCGGCAGTTCATAGGCCATGCGGGACTCCTCGCCAGGCGGGCACGTGGACCCAAAGCGGGTCGCATGCCGTCAGAATCGTGACCAATCGTAGCCTGCCAATACAGATGGACGAAAACTTGCGCGGCGTCCGTATACTTGCCGCGGCGCCATGCACACGCCCCGGTCCAGAACCCGGCCCTCATACGGCTCCGGTTGAGCGGGGAAGTGTCGGAACTGGTAGACGAGCGTGATTTAGGATCACGTGGAGATTTCTCCGTGAGAGTTCGAGTCTCTCCTTCCCCACCCGAACGCCCCGCCGCCCGTCGCGGGGCGCGTAGGAGCGTGTAAGCACCCATGCAGGCCACCGCCAGCAAGCTTGAGGGCAGTCGCGTCCGCCTCGACGTCGAAGTCGGCGCCGACGCGCTGCAACGCGAATACGCGCGCGCCATTCGCCGCGTCTCAGGTCGGGTGAGCATTCCCGGCTTTCGCCGCGGCAAGGCGCCACGCCCGATCGTGGAGAGCTTTGTCGGCGCCGAGGCGGTCATGCGCGAAATGGTCGAGCACGTGGTGCCGCGGGCATACACCGACGCCGTGGAGCAGACCGGAATCGAACCGCTCGATCAGCCCGAGCTCGATCTGCCGGACCTGCCGTCCCTCGACGCGCCGCTCGTGTTCTCCGCCGAAGTCGCCGTCGCGCCCGACGTCGAGTTGGGCGACGTGGCCACCCTCCACGTCGAGGCCGAAACGCCCGAGGTGTCCGAGGAGGACGTTGAAACCCAGGTGGCGGAGCTGCGCGAGATGCGCACATCCTGGGAACCCGTCGAGCGACCGGCGCAACTTGAGGACGTGGTCGGCGTCGAAGTTTCCATCGCCGCCCCCGGAGTCCCCGATAGCGAGCCCCAGGTCTACTCCGTGCGGCTGGGCCAAAACGGCTTTCCGGCCGAATTCGACCAAGAGCTTACCGGCAAGTCGGCGGGCGACGAGTTCGCCTTTGAAAGCGAAATTCCGCTCGACGATCCCAACCCGGACCTGCGCGGGCGGCGCGTGGCGTTCAGCGGCGCCGTGCAGAGCGTCAGCGAGGCGCGCCTGCCGGATATGGACGATGCCTTCGCCCAGACCATGGCGGGGCTCGACTCCATGGACGCCTTACGCGCCGACATCCGCGAGCGGCTGTTGGAGCAACGCCGCCTCGCGGCCCAGGGCAAGCTCGAGGACGACGTGCTCGACGCGCTCGTCGACGCCTCCACCTTCGAGGTGCCGGCCGTGCTGGTGGAGCAGGAGCACGGGGCGCTCATGGAACGGGAGACGCAGGCCCTGGTGTCGCGCGGCGTCGCGGTCGATACCTACCTGGGCTCGGTCGGCCAGACCCGGGCTGAGTGGGAGGAGCACTGGCGCGAGCAGGCCGTCATGCGCGTGAATCGCGGCATCGTGATCGAGCAATACGCCGACGCCGAGGAGATTCAGGCGGACGACACCGAAGTCGCCGAGGAAACCGATCGTGTGGCGGCCAGCTACCCGGAGGCCCGGCGCGACACCGTGCGCCGCTCGCTGGCCCGCGATGACGGACGGGCGCGTATCGAATCCGCCATTCGAAATCGCACGGCGTTGGCTAAGCTTGTCGAGGCGGTTACCGGGCAGGCCGGGCCCGCGCACGACCATCGGTCGGCGCACGAGCCGGACCCCGACGTCGCGGTGGTGGCGGACGCCGCGGCGGAGGAAGCCGAACCGAGCGAAGCCGCCGAGTCGGAATCCGCGACACCCTAGCCAACGGCTAAAGAAAGAGTCACCGGAATGGGTTTTCTCGTCCCCTACGTCATCGAGACCACCGACCGCGGCGAGCGCGGCATGGATATCTACTCGCGCTTGCTCCGCGACCGGATCGTCTTCCTCGGGACGCCGATTGACGACGCGGTGGCGAACACGATCATCGCCCAGTTGCTGCTGCTGACCAGCGAAGATTCCGAAGCCGACATCTACATGTACATCAACTCGCCAGGCGGCAGCGTGGCGGCGGGACTCGCCATTTACGACACGATGCAGCATGTGCCGAACCAGGTCGCCACCACCTGCCTCGGCCTCGCCGCCAGCATGGGCTGCGTGATTTTGGCGGGCGGCGCCCGGGGCAAGCGCTACGCGCTGCCAAACAGCACCATGCTGCTCCATCAGCCCGCGCAGGGCATCGAGGGCTTCGTGCAAGCCACCGATCTGGAAATCCGCACGCGCGAGATCATCAAGGTGCGCGAACGGCTGGAGAACATTCTGGTCGAGGCGACCGGGCAGCCCAAGGAGCGCATCCACCAGGACACCGACCGGGACTACTACCTGACGGCGCCCGAGGCAGTTGAGTACGGGCTCATCGACGACATCATGGCGCCGCGCGAAGCCGCCGCCGAGCCTTCCGCCGACGGTGCCGAATAGCGCATCGCCGAGGCGCGCCCCTCGGCCGCACGGGAAGCTCTAGTGGCCCGCGGTCGCGCGCCCCGCACCAGCTATAGCTGCTCCTTCTGCGGCAAGACCCAGGAGCAGGTCCGCCGCCTCATCACCGGGTCCGCCGGCGTCTACATCTGCAACGAGTGCGTGGACTTTTGCACCAGCATCATCAACGACGAGCAGGCACGCACCCCCGGCCCGCGACCGGTCACCGGCGGAATTCCCACGCCCGAGCGCATCTTCGAGCAGCTGAGCGAATACGTCATCGGGCAGGAGCGCGCCAAGAAGATCGTCTCGGTCGCCGTCTACAACCACTACAAGCGCGTGGCCGCCGGACCCATGGCGGACGACGTGGAGCTGCAGAAGACCAACGTACTCCTCGTCGGCCCCACCGGCGTCGGCAAGACTGAGATTGCGCGCACCCTGGCCCGCATCCTCAATGTGCCCTTCTGCATCACGGACGCCACCGCGCTCACCGAGGCGGGCTACGTCGGCGAGGACGTGGAGAACATCCTCCTGCGGCTGATTCAGACCGCCGACTACGACATTGCGCGCGCCCAGACGGGCATCATCTACGTGGACGAGATCGACAAGGTCGCGCGCAAGGCCGACAACCCGTCGATCACGCGGGACGTCTCCGGCGAGGGCGTGCAGCAGGCCTTGCTCAAGATCATCGAAGGCGCCGTGGTCAACGTGCCGCCGCAGGGCGGGCGCAAGCACCCCCACCAGGACTTCATTCAAATCGACACGCGCGACATCCTGTTCATTTGCGGCGGCGCTTTCGAAGGACTGGACCGCATCATCAGCCGGCGGCTGGGCCGCGGACCGCGGATCGGCTACGCCGACGGCGAAGCGTCTGGCGAGGCCGAAAACGTCGTGCACGAGGTGATCGCCGACGACCTGCTCAAATACGGCCTCATCCCTGAGTTCGTCGGCAGGCTCCCCGTGGCCGCGGCGCTCGACGCGCTCGCCAAGGAGGATCTGGTCCGGATCCTCACCGAGCCCAAGACCTCGCTCGTGCGGCAATACCAGAAGCTGTTCTCGATGGACAAGGTCGAGCTGCAATTCACCGACCCGGCGCTGGAGGCCATCGCCGAGCGCGCCCTGGAGAGCAAGACCGGCGCCCGCGGCCTCCGCACCACGCTGGAGGAGCTGCTGCTGGACACGATGTTCAGCCTGCCGTCGGAGCGCAACGTCCGAACCGTCGTCGTGACGCCGGAGGCGGTCAACGACGACGCCGAGCTCATCCGCGTGACCCAGGCGCCCGAAACCGCCCGCGCCGCCGAGGAATCCGCCTAGCGGCAGCGCCTGCCCGGCAGCCCAGGATGCGCTTCCGCTGGCCCAGGCTGCGCGCAGCCTGGGAACAAGCCCCGGCGGGCGCGCGAGGCGCAAGGGCGCCGTTCCTGGTGAGGCAACTCCCGCTCGTGGTGAGCCCGTCGACAGGCTCAGGACAGGCCTCGTCGAACCACGATCCGTCGCCGGTTCGGCACAATCGGCGCAACAGCCGCTCCCCCGACCGGAGACCAGCATGCGTCGTTCCACCCGCCTGCGCCGGCGACTCGACCGCGACGAGATCATCGTGCTGCCGGGCGCCTACGACGCCCTCTCGGCCACCCTGATTGAGCAAGCCGGATTCGATCAGTTCTTCACCACCGGGTTTGGTCTGGCCGCCAGCACCCTCGGCGTGCCCGATATTGGATTGCTGACACAGACGGAGATCATCGAGCGCGCCCGGCGTATCGCCAGCGTGGTCGACATCCCCCTGGTGGCCGACATGGACACCGGCTACGGCAACCCGCTCAACGTGATTCGCACGGTGACCGAGTGCGTGCAGGGCGACATCGCCGGCGTGATCCTCGAGGACCAGGAGTGGCCCAAGCGCTGCGGCCACCTGGAAGGCAAGCGCGTCATCCCGCGCGACGACCACGTGCAGAAGCTCCGCGCCGCCGTGCACGCCCGCGGCGACGACGATCTGGTCATCATCGCGCGCACCGACGCCCGCGCCGTCAACGACATGGACGACGCCATCGACCGCGGTCGCGCCTACCGCGCCGCCGGGGCCGACGTGGTGTTCATCGAAGCGCCGCGCTCGCGCGACGAGCTGCGCGCCATTCGCGATGCTTTCCCACCCGACGTGCCGCTCTTCGCCAACATGATCGAGGACGGCGCCACGCCGTTTCTGTCGGCGTCCGAGCTCCAGGACCTTGGCTTTCGCATGGTGGTCTATCCGCTGTCGGGCCTGTTCGCGACCGCCGCCGTGCTGCGCGGCGTCTTCGACGCGCTGCACACCACCGGCACGACCACCGGCGCGGGGCCGATGACGGGTCTCGAGGAGTTCAAGACGCTCATCGGACTGGACCGGTTCAACGCCCTCGAAGCCCAGTTCGCCTCGAACGGCGGCGAGGGCTAAACCACCCGCGTTCAGAAATTCGTTTCACTTCGAACCCACCAAATGTCATTTCGACTACACCAATGTCATTTCGAACGGAGTGAGAAATCTAAGGACGTCCGTGCAGGCTCCGCGCTCCTTGGATTCCTCGCGTTGCTCGGATTGACAGGCAGGGGAGACGCGGAATGACGAGTGCGGGCTACGCCCCGCCGAATGCCGCGATCAGGTCGTCCGTGAGGGCGGTGTAAAACCACCGTTCGAGGTCGAGGATGACGGCGCGCGTCAGGCTCAGGCTGCCGACCGTCGCCCGTGTCTCGATCGCGCTGGTGGCGTCGCGCAGCAGGATCGGCGCATAGCCGCGGTCGCGCATCGCGTGCAGGCCGTAGTCGCGGAACCGGATGCAAATGTTGGTGGCGAAGCCCGCGTAGATCAGGTGCACCAGGCCGCGCGCCTTGCACGCCGCGTGCAGCTCCGCGCCCGTCGCCACCACCACGTCTCCCGGCATTGGCGAGATCGACGGGTCGATGCCGTGAATGCGCCACCAGTCCGGCTGCGGGCCGTCGTAGTTCTCCGGGAGCTCACCGGGGCGCTTGCGCAGCGAGCGATAACGACCCGTCGTGTCGCGGTACTCCTGGGACGGCCAGTCGTCGGCGTCCGGCGCGGGCGGCGCAGTCTCGCGGCTGTCGTGGCGAAGGGCTTCGAAGTCGGGCGCGACCCGCGGCGACGGGGCGTAGATCACCGTCGCGCCGGCGGCCCGCGCCGCGTCCAGCATGGGACGAATGCGCGTGCGACAAATTTCACCGGTGCGTGCCAGGTGCGACGGCATCGGATGCCCCGCCCACGTGTCCACCAGCACGACGGCGATCTCGTGGACGTCAAGCTCGACGGTCGCGGCCGCGTGCACGATGTTGGCCTCGGCGTTGTCGTCGGGGCCCTGGCTCTCCATCACCTGATAGCGCACGGGAAGCTGCATGGACCCCTCCAGCCGGTGGCCGACGTATGGTGCCTCGCAATATACGCCCGATTCAGATTGGCCTGGGCTCACAAGGGGCAGCATCAGGCATGTGCCCGAGACGTTGCCGCGCTCCGGCCCCTCGAATTTGCCGCGAGGGAGCGTCCCGTCCTGCTCTCCGCGGAGATGGACAGGGTGAGGGTCCGGGCGAGCAACCTCGTCGCGCGCATGCCGAGGGAAGCAACATGGTCCCAAAGCAACCATATGTTCGCTTTATGTTTGGTAGAATCCACGCCCCAATGAGGCGGACACGCACGGACCCTTCCCGATGACTCAGCGCCAAATCCGCTTCGTCCATTTCGCCGACGTGCACTTGGGCTTCAGGCAATACGGCCTCGCCGAACGCGCCGCGGACTTTACCCGCGCCTTCGGCAGCGTTATCGCCTATTGCCGGCAGGTGCGGCCGGACTTCGTGATCCTGGCCGGCGACCTCTTCGACTCCAAGTCCATTGACCCGCGCACCTACGCCGACGCCGACGCCGGTCTGGGACTGCTGGCGCAAGACGGAATCCCGGTGGTCGCCGTCGAGGGCAACCATGAGCGCTGGTTTCGCCGCGGTGAACGATCCTGGCTTTGGCAGCTCAGCCGCAGCAACCGGCTTCGGTTGCTGCAGCAAATCGACCCCGAGCGCGAAGGCTTGGAGTGGCGGCCCTGGACCGCCGCGCGCGGCCACGGCGCCTATACCGACATCGGGCCGGTGCGCATCTTCGGCGTGGAGTATCTGGGTGCGCGACTGGCCTCGCACCTGCCGCGGGTGATCGAGGCGGCGCAGGCCACGCCCTTCGATGGCGTGCAATTCCGCATCGGCGTGCTGCACACCGGCGTGGATGAAGAGTCGCCCGGCGGGCAGGGTGGCGCGCGGGCGGCCGACGTGCTGACGCTGCGCGGCATCGCCGACTACCTGGCGCTGGGACATATCCACTACCGCTACGAGTTTCCCCTCGAAGACCCGTGGATCTTCAATCCCGGCGCTCTTGAGGCCCACAACATCACGGAAGGGCTGGTCGGTGAGCCCGGGCTAGCCGGCGCGGGACGCGCGCGCGGGCTGTACGACGTCACGGTGCACCTTGAGGACACGCCGCAAATCGAGGCGCGGTTTCGCGACGACGTGGTCGAGCGCCGGCCGTTCGTGCGTCTCGCCATCGACGTCACCGGGACCGAGAGCTTCGCGGCGCTGCGGCAGCGAGTCGTCGAGGCCATTGACCCGCCCTCGGCGACGTCCGGGCCGCGTCCGCTCGTCGAGGTCGTGCTGCGCGGCGTGCTTGGATTCGAGCGGGCGGCGCTGGATCAACCGGCGCTGCTCGAACTAATTGAGGACCACTACAAGCCGCTGCACGCGCGCGTGACGGTGGACGTCGAGCGCACGCTGGGCGTCGGCGTGCGCGTCCGCAGCGGGTCGCGGGACCAGATCGAGCGCGACGTGGTGCGCGAGTTGCTGGCCCAAGCACCGGCTGCCGGGACGGAAGCCGACACCCTGGCCGAGCGCACGCTCGAGCTCAAGCGCTCGGTCCTCGAAGGCCAGGACGAGGAAGCCCTGGCCTCGATCGTGGCAAGCACGCTGGCCTGACATGCTGATTCACCGAATCGAGATCACCAACTTCAAGAGCTTCGCCTCGGCCGACATCGAAATGGCGCCCGGCCTCACCGCCATCGTGGGCGACAACGGCGCGGGCAAGACGGCGATTCTGCAGGCCATCGGATTGGGTGTCTTCGACGCCCGCCCCCGCCCCCTCGCGAGCGCGATGCGTCAAGGGACGACGGACGCGTCGGTGGCGGTCGAATTCACCTCGGGGCTGGACGAGCGGCGCTACCGCGTGACCCGCAAGCTGCACCGCACCCGCGCTCGTGGAACCGGGGCGCTGGCGCCCCACGCGTCGATGGACTCGGAGATCTTTGACGTCGAGCAGCGACGCGTCTTCGAGGAGCGTGCCGACGACGTCGAGGCCTTCCTGGCGCAGCATTTGGGCGTCGCCGGGTTCAGTGGGCCCGAAGAGGTGTTCGATCGAGTGGTCGGCGTGCCGCAGGGCCGGCTCATGGCGGACTTCCTGGATACCCCGAGCCTGCGGCGCGAGCGCTTCGATCCCATCTTGCGCGTCGACGAGTTCAAGCGCGCGGTCGATGACCTCCGCCCGCTGCTCAATCACTTCGACAAGCAGCGCGTGGCGCACGAATCGAAGGCCCATGAGCTGGCGCGTCAACTGGAGGCGCTGCCCGTCGCCGAATCGGCGCTTGCCGAGGCTCGGCACGAGGCCGCCCGGATCGAGCGGGACCGGAAATCTGCGCAGGCCGAGCTGGACCAAGCGCAAGCGGCCGCGCAGCGCCATGACGCGGAGGCGCAAGCGGGCGAGGCCGCCCTCACGGCGGCCAAGCTCGCCGACAGGCAGCTGCTCATGTATCAACAGTCCGCGTGGGACGCCGAAGACCACTTGGCCCAGGCGCAGCGCGCCGCGGAGGAGTTGGACGAAACCCGGGCCGATCACAAGGCCCATGCGGCTGCGGAGGACGAGCTCAAGCAGTTGGGCGATGTCGGAAGCGAGCGCGACGCGCTGCGCCAGCGGCTGTCGTCGCTGCAGGCGGACGAGACGCACGCAGGAGTGAGACGCGACCAGGCGCGGCAATCGCTGCACGAGGCCCAGACGGCGGCGGATGGACTCGCGGAGCTAGAGGTGGCCGCCGCGGCGGAGACGACGGCCACCAAGGCAATCCAGACGCTGCGCGACCGTCTCGCCGCGGCGGCCGCCATCGCCGACCGTGCCGACCGGGCGCAATCGGATGCCGCGACCGCCCGCCACGAATTCACTGCGGGTCTCGGGCGTTGCACGGTGAATGTTGAGTCGGCGTCGGCGCAGGTCCGGCAACTGGAAGCCGAGTGGGAACAGGCGTCTGCGATGCGTCCGCTCGTCGATCAGCTCGACACGAGACATGAGGCCCTCCAGCAGGTGCGAGCCCAACGCGCCAGCGTGTCGGCGGTCATGGCGGCCGACGGCGAGGCTGCCTCGCTGCTGGAGCGCACGCAGGTCTGTCCCTTTTTCGAGTCGGAGTGCCGCAATCTGGCGGAGGTTCCCGATGTGGCGCTTGTCTTCGAGCAGCGCGCCTCAGGTCACCGGCGGCTTCTTGAGCAGCTTTCGAGCAACGAAGCCGCAGCCCAGACGGCGCTGCGCGACGCCGAGGATGCCCAGCGGCGAATGGGCGATCTTGAGGCGCGCGTCGATGTCCTGAAAGCCGCGCAGAGCGAGCACGCCGCGGCGCAAGCAGTGCTGGAGGCCCTGGGCCCGGTGTCGACGGCGGTTCAGGGCGAGGACGCCAAGGCGCTTGAAGCCGCCGTCGATACGGCCGAGACCGCGCTGCCGCCCGAAGCGCGCCCGGATCACCTGATCGGCGCCGCGCGACGGCTGGCCGGCGCGCTCGAATCGCTGGCCGAATCCCGGCAAGCGGCCGGCGACGCCGTGCGGCTCAACGGGCAGATTCAGGAGGCTGACCTGGCTTTGAAACCCTACGCCGGCGCCGGCGGCAGGTTGGCGCAGGCCCAAGCGCTAGCCGGCGAGCAGGACGCCAGACTCCACGCCGCCCAGCAAGCCGACGCAGACTTGGAGCGCGCTATCGCCGCCCGTGCCGCCGCCGACGCGGCCCTGCGCGCCCTCGAGCCGCGACTCGCCCAAGCTCAGGCCGCCCAACGAAAGCTCGATGACTCGCGCGCCGGCCACGAGCGCTATCTCCGGCACGAGCGCTCGGCGAGCGAGGCGGAGCAGCGCGCCGAGCGACTGCATCAGATCCAGGCGCAGGTGCGCGACGCCGTGGCTCAGACGGCGGATGCATGGGGCGTGGCGGCCAGACTGGGCGCCGCGGCCCATCCCGCGGCGCGGACGGCGGCGCACCAAGCTCGCGACGCCGCCATCGCCCGCAAGACCGAACTCGACACCCGCGCCGAGGCCCAGGAAGCGCGGATCGCGGAGCGGCAGTCCGAGATCGACAAGCTGGCAGACGTTGCCCGTCGTTTGAAAGACGAGCGCCGCGGCGCCGCCCGGGCCACCGCCCTTGGCGAGCGCACCGAGCTCATGCGCGGGGTGCTGCGAGCCGCCGGACCGCTGGTCACCGAGGCGTTGCTGGCCGACGTGAGCGAGGCCGCGGACGAGATCTTTGGCGAGGTGCTCGGTGACCGCGCCGGACGCCTCCGCTGGACCCTGGACTACGACATCGTCCTCGAGCGCGGCGGTCACACCCGCAGCTTCACCCAGCTTTCCGGGGGCGAGCAGATGACGGCGGCCCTGGCGGTGCGGCTGGCGCTGCTGCGCGAACTGCTCCACATTGACATCGCCTTCTTCGACGAGCCGACGCAGAATCTCGACGACACCCGCCGCACCAATCTGGCCGAGCAGATTCTCCGCGTGCGCGGCTTCAAGCAGTTGGTGGTTATCACGCACGACGACAGCTTCGAGCGGATGCTCGACCACGTGATTCACGTGCGCAAGGTCAACGGCGAGAGTCGGGTCGAAGTCGCATGACGCTGTCGCGCACCAAGGTGATCGAGGCGCTCGAGAGCCGGCGCGAAGACTTCCTCACCCTCGACCAGGCGTTCGCCCGCGAGCTCGACGGTCTGCGCCGCGGCGCGAGAGTCTTGCGCGGCCGCACGGCCCAGGCGCTTGGCGAAGCGCTCGGCGGCCTTGACCAGGCCGAAGGCGCACTTCCCACGCACGAATGGGACACGACGCCGGACGGCACGTGGTGGCGGCCGTTCACGGCCAATGCCGGCGACACCCATGAGTCCTGGCGCGCCTGGGCCATGCACACGCTCACGGGCGTCACCACCTGCGCCGTGGACGGGAGCCAGATCTATCCGTCGTCGGAGTGGTCAATCGACGTGGGCGCGGTGCAGATCGGCCGCTTCGTCAACGCGCACGCCAAGGACGCCTACTCCAAGGACCTTCACTTCGAGGCCATCCCGGCCACGGACCTCTACGGCGCCGACAACCAGGAGAGCCATCCGCGCGAGTTCGTGGACCTGCGGCGTTTCGAGGCCGAGTGCGCGGCCCTGACCGAGTGGATCGAAGACTCCGCCGCGGGATCGGAGCGGCTGGCGATCTTCGACGGCAGTCTGATCGCCTCGTTCGTCAGGAACCCAAGCCTACGCGAGGGCTACGTGGCGGCGGTGGTGCGCCTGCTGGAGGCTTCTGAAACGAATGCCGTGCCGGTCGTGGGCTATATCGACGCCAGCCGCGCGCGGGATCTCGGCGCCATGGTGGCGGCGGCGCGCAATCGCGAGCCGCCGCGGCGCGTCACGGACGGCGTGTGGCTGCCGCAAGCTCCGTGGGGCGCGCGCACGCCGGCGTTCATCAGCGCGCGCAGCAAGGGCCTGGAGGACTACGGCGAGCACGCGCGCTCGGTGGCCTTCCTCTATTTGCGCGCCTCGTCCCGCCGCCGCCCGGCGCGGCTCGAATTCCCCCGCTGGGTGGTCGAGGCCGACCGCACCGAGTGGATGACCGACGTAGTCCGCGCCGAAGTCGTCGCCCAAGCCGACGGCTATCCCTACGCCGCAGAGACCGCCGACGCGCTGGCGGTGCTGACCCAGGCCGACCGCGACCGGTTCCACGCGCTGTTCCAAGAATTCGCCGACCGCAACGGCCTGGACGCCTATCTCTCCGGAAAATCGGCGAGCAAGCGACGGCGCCGATGAGACTTGCACGGATCGTGAAATCCAACTCGCACGTGGAGTACGTGGCGCAGGTTGATCGCCCCGGCGAGGTGGATGTCGCGCCCGAGCCCGGCGACTACGCCTTCGGCACGTTCGTCGCCGTTCCGCGGTCTGCCGGAGACTCGGCCGTCGGCGTCGTTTTCGACGCCACGCTCGTCAACCCAGAGTTCGGCGCCCTCGGGCCCCGGTTGACCACCAGCGCCGAGCTGCAGACGCTCGCTCCCGATCAGCTGCCCGAAACCGCGACCCTGATCGGCGTGCTGCTCCTCGGCTCACGATCCACCGTCGGCGCGGTGACGCAGGGCGTGGTCGCCCATGCCCTCAGCGTCGGCGACGCGGTTCACCGGTTGGACGATGCCGAGTTCAAGGCCTTCCATAGCGCCGACGACGGCCCGCGGGCCGCCTATCTGCCGCTGCTGCTGGCCCACGGACACCCGCTGACCTCGGAGCTGGCGCTGGCCATCACCCAGCGGCTCGTCGAGGCGTTTCCCGCTCACGCGGGCGCGGTGGCCGTGCTGCGGGACTCCATCGCCTGGCGCACGCGCATCGAGGCGGCCGGATGAGCGACGCCATATCCATCGGCACCACCAAGGGACCGGGTGAGACCCCGCACACCTACACCCTGGTCGCCCCGGACCCCGACGATCAGCTCAAGATCGGTGAGTTTGTGGCCTACGACGCCCAGGTCGATGGGAAGCCGCGCTCCGTGCTCGGGCGCATCGACGCGCGCCGTCCGCTCAAGCTCTATCCCGATGCCTTCATGGCCGACCCGCAAGTGCCGCCCAGCCGGGTGGCCAGCCTGATCGGATTCAATCACGCGACGCCGGAGTTGTACGAGTTCGACGTCGCCGTCCTGGGCTACTTCGACGACACGTTGGGCTTTGTGAATCCGCGAGTGGCGCCCCGCGCCGGACGGCCCGTCTATCTGGTCCCCGACGACGACCTGGCCCACGCGCTTTCCCGGAGTCCGCTTGGACAGCCCGGTGCGGCGCACATCGGCAGTCTGCTCACGCGCGCCAGGGACCGGGTGCCCATCACGCTCGACGTCAACGAGTTCGCCAGCACGCACCTGGCCATCATTGCGGGCACCGGCGCGGGCAAGAGCTACCTCGCGGGCGTGATCGTCGAGGAGCTGATGCAGCCGTCCGTGGGCGCGGCGGTCGTGATCGTCGACCCCCACGGTGAGTACGGCACGCTGGAGGAGATCGCCAATCACCCCGGCTTCCGCGGCGACGGCTATCGCGCGCGGACCCTGGTCGTCCGCCCCGAGCAGATCAAGATCCGCCGCGACCTCCTGCACCCGAGCGACATCTATCAGCTTCTCGGGACGACCCACGGCCTGTCCGGACCGCAGCGCGAGGTCCTCAGGCTGGCGCTGCGAGCCGTGGGCATCGACCGCGGCCGCCGCTGGACCTATCGGCAGTTGACCGAGGCCGTGAACGGCGTGGAGCTGAGTGGAGGTGATCGCAATGCCGACGACGAGGGCGCCGACTACACACTCGTCAAGCGCGCGTTGACCTGGCGCCTGAACGCCACCCTCGGCCGCCAGGACGGCATCTTCCACGACTACGAGCACACGTCGTTGCAGGAGCTGATTCGGGCCGGGCAGTGCACCGTCGTGCAACTCAACGAAGTGCCCAGAGAGGAGCAGCAGATCATCGCCGCCACGCTGCTGCGCCGCTCGTTTGACGGTCGCGTGGGCACCGCCAAGCAGCGCATCGGCTCGGACCACGAGCAGTATCTCCCGGCGCCGGTGTTCACCCTCATCGAGGAGGCCCACCACTTCGCGCCGGCCGGCGAGGAGGTGCCCACCACCAACCTGCTCAAGCAGATTTTGGCCGAGGGCCGAAAGTTCGGGTTTGCCGTGGGGCTGATCTCGCAGCGTCCCGGCAAGCTCGACCAGGACGTGCTGAGCCAATGCATGACGCAGTGCATCCTGCGCGTCGTGAATCCCGTCGATCAGCAGGCCATCGCCGGCGCCGTTGAGAGCGCTGGACGTGAGTTGCTGGCCGAGTTGCCGGCGCTCAGCAAGGGCCAGGCGATCGTGGCCGGGGCGGCGGTCAACACAACCGTGCTGTGCCGCGTGCGTCCGCGGCTCACGCCCCACGGCGGCGAGTCGCCCGATGTAGTGGACGCATGGCGGCGGGCGCGGTCACAATTGCCGCCCGTCGCTCGCTCGCTCGAGGCGGCTGACCCGGAGTCCGCGCGCACGCCCGAGGAACGGTTGTTCGGCTCGATACAGTGATCGCGGTCGCGCGGCGCCTTGAGGCAGTGTTCCATGTCCACCCCCGTCGCCTTGCTGGCCGCTGGTAGCCAGGGGCGCTTAGGCTCGGCGTGGCGCTGATGCCCACGCTGACCCTCGTCATCCCGGCGTACAACGAGGCGCGGCGCCTGGGCGGCACGCTCGAGGCGCTGTCGGCCTACCTCGCGCAGGCCGAGGTTGACGCCCACGTCATCGTGGTGGATGACGGCAGCACCGACGCCACGGCCGACGTCGCCTTGAGTCACGCGGTGTCGGACCGCCCGGTGGACGTCATCACCCTTCCCGGACAGCGGGGCAAGGGTGCGGCCGTCCGCGCAGGGATGCTGGCCGCGGACGCGGACGTCATCGGATTCGTGGACGCGGATCTGTCAACCCCGCTCGACGAGTTGCCCCGGGCGCTGGAAGCCTTCGACCGCGGGTACGACATCGTCATCGGTTCGCGCGCGATGTCTCGCAGTCGCACTCTCCGCGCCCAGTCCGCGGCCCGGCGGGTCGGCGCCCGGGTGTTCCGCGCGATCACGCCGACAATTGCCGGACTGCACGGATTTCCCGATAGCCAGTGCGGATTCAAGTCTTGTCGTCGGGAAGCGGCCAAGGATCTGTTCGGCGGCACCGTGATCGAGCGCTGGGTGTTCGATGTCGAGGTGCTGCGGCTCGCCGTGCACCGCGGATACCGCGTGGCGCAGATCCCCGTCGCCTGGCGCGATCATCCCGGATCGCGCCTGCGGCCCTCGCTCGTTGCCTTCGGTGTATTGCGGGACCTGGTGCGCATTCGGCTCCGGTTTGCCCTCGGAAGGTATGGAGCGGCCGGACGCGCCGCCTAGAATGTCCCCGGCGCGGCGGCCGCGCGTAGACTAAGCGGCCTCACCCCGAAAACGTGCGTCCCGGACGCCGTGCACGCGCGAAACGGCAGGAGATTCCCCGTGGTGCGGCGGAATTCGAGAAAGCTGGGCGTCGCCGGTGACACGTCACATCGAATTGCGGCTCCGCCGGTTGTCGCCGCCCAGGCGTCCGCACCCGGTGTGAGTCGGCGCTAGGCGTGCGCATGCTAGTCGAGATGCCCGTTCGCCGGGTTGGGGCCCTCAATGGCTGAAGGGTTCGACGCCTTCCGCGAGGCCCTGTCGGCCTTCTTGGGAGTCAGCCAGTACCTGGGCTTGGCCCTGTACGTGGGCATCGAAGAGGTCGGCATTCCGTTTCCGGTGCCTGCCGACACCTTGCTGGTGCTCATGGGCTATCAGGTATCCCGCGGCGAGGCGCACCCGTTGCTGGTGCTGCTGGTCACCGTCGGATCGGCCACCGTCGGGGCGTCCATTCAGTACTGGCTGGGACGATACTTCGGCACGCGGTTGATCAACCGGCTGCGGGGCATCTTTCGCCTCAGCCACGAACGCCAGGAGCGCATTGAGGTCTGGCTCCGCCGCTACCAGTTCTGGGCGGTGATCTTGCTGCGCCTGGTCCCGGGGTTTCGCGTCATCTTGACGCTGGTGTGCGGTGTTTCGCGCGTGGACTTTCGGCTGTTCGTGCCATCCGTTGCCATCTCCGCCACCATCTGGGCCTGCATTTTCGTGGGCCTCGGGTGGGCGCTCGGCGACGAGTACGAGCTTCTGGTCCAAGCAATCGAGGAAAACGTGAGCATCGGGATCAGCATCGCGGTCGTTGCCGGGGCGGCGCTCCTGGCCATCGGACTCTTCCGGCTCCGGCGGCGCATCTTCCGCCGCGCGTGACCCCGGCCCCGCGGCTTGCCGCGAGCCGCCGGGCCGCCCGCTATGACTGCTCCCGCGCCTCCGGGTGCATGCGCGCGGCCGCCCGCTTGACCAGACTCACCCATGACGACGTGCCCTGGCCGCGCCAGTCCAAGTCGTCCTGCAGCTTCATCAGCCGGTCGACGCGCCCCAGGCGCTCCGCGCGTTCATAGATCCGCAGCCACACGCAGGGCATCGACGGATCGGTTTCGCACATGCCATGCATGTCGGTCCCGCCGCATGGCCCGTCGCGCAGTCCCTTCGGGCAAGCCATCGGACAGATGAAAGCCGTGTCCTGCAGGATGCAGTGCCCGCACATCTGGCAGCCGAACAGCGGCCGCTTGACCGCGCGCTCGACGAGCGTCAACGCCTCCATTGGAGCTTGGCGGACGGCGCGCTTGACGACTGTTGACGTGATTGACATGGGCGCAGTGTGGAGGTGGGGCCCCTGATTATAGAAAGCGGCGCCGTTGCAACCGCAGTCACCCTCAGCCCCGCGGCCCGCCGCGCGTTCAGCCATGCGGGGGCGAGGAAGTAGCGCCGACGCTCAATGCCGCCGGCGTGACTAGGGCGATGGGCGGGGCGTCGGAGGCGTGATCTGGCGCTCGGGAATCCTGAGCGGCCGGCCGACGAAGAGTTGCGACGGGTCGGCGATCTCGTTGAGGTCGGCCAGGTCTTCGACGGTCACCCCCAGCTCCTGCGCAATGGCGAAGAGCGTGTCGCCGTCCTTCACGACGTAGACATCGTCCTCGGGGCCCGTGGGCGTCGCGGGCGTCACCCGCTCGTCTGGCTGGGGAAGCTCGAGCTTCTGCCCCGCGAAGATGTTGTTTGGATCCAGAATGCCGTTCTTCGCGGCCAGGTCCTCGATCGTGACATTGAATCGCTCGGCGATCAGCGCCAGCGTGTCGCCGCTCTGCACGGTGTAGGTCTGCGGCAGCGGCGTCGGCGTGGGGGTTGGGACGCGGGTCGGCGTGGGCGTCGGCGAAGGCAGCGGCGGCACCGTGACACCGGGGGAATCCGCGCCTGACGGGGACTCGCCGCCGGAACCCGGGAAGCTGTCGGAAGCCTGCGTCACCAGGACCACGGCCACGACCGCGAGAATGGCGAGGCCGAGCGCTCCGAAGATCAATTCACGGCGGGCATCGGTCACGCGCGCCACTCTCCCGGCTGGCGGCTCATCCCCATTGCCGATCCGCAGCGGGATGTCGGCGCGGAGTCTCGCTCGCGGTGTCGCAAAGTATAGCGGCGCACGCCTTCGCGCTGGCGGCTGGCGCTATCATCGGCGGCATGCAAGCGCTCATCCTCGCCGCCGGCTGGGCCACGCGCATGGGTGATCTCGCCCGCGCCACGCCCAAGCACCTGTTGCCCATCGGCCCGCGCTGCAGCTTGGATTTCGTGGTCGAGCGGCTGACCGCCATCGACGACATGCGGCAGATCCACGTCATCACCCACGACGCATTCTTTCCGCAGTTCGTCGATTGGGCCGCGGCGCACGAGCTGGCCCCGCGCCTCGCGCTGCACAACGATCAGACCACCAGCGAGGCGACCAAGCTGGGCTCCATCGGCGACATCAAGTATTTCCTGGACACCGCGCCCCCCGACGACGATCTCATCATCGTGCTCGGCGACAACGTGTTCGACTTCGACCTGCGGCCGCTGGCGGCGCGAGCCGTCAGCGACATCGTGGTGGGGCTGTACGACGTCGAGTCATTGAAATTGGCGACGCGCTACGGCATTGTCGAGCTGGACGACGATGATCGGATCGTCTCGTTTGTGGAGAAACCGTCGGCGCCCCGTTCGACGCTTGCCGCAACCGGCATCTACGGCTTCCCGCGCGCGAACCTGGCCGACTTCGACGCCTACCTGGCCGACGGCGGCAGTGCCGACAAGTTCGGCTCGGTCATGGAGTGGCTCCACACTCGGCGCAGGGTGTTCGGCCAGGCATTCCACGGGCGCTGGTTCGACATCGGCAGCCCCGACGAGTACGAGCGCGTCAATCGCGAGTTCGGCGGCGAGCCGGGCTGAGCCGCGGCCGGCGGTGAGAGCCTATGACCTACGCAGCTGCCGACATTCGAGTTGGTCGTGACGCCGGCGGCTCTCATTTACCCCGGATTCGCCTCAACCGGGCGGTACTCGAGGAGCGATGACCGACCGGTGATTGCGGCCACGCGCACGAGCAACTCGCTGCCGTTGGCGTCCATCAAGCGCAGCTCCTCCTCGCCTGGGACGAACGAGACTGGCTGTTGCCGCCCCCCATTGATAGCGATGTTGGAGGCATAGAGGTAGGTTCGGTTGCTCGTATCAAGGATTGGATTGAGGCGGCCCATGAGGCCGGGAATGTGACCCGTCGCTTCAGCGAACACGA
Source organism: Chloroflexota bacterium (assembly GCA_034428595.1). Taxonomy (GTDB): domain Bacteria; phylum Chloroflexota; class UBA11872; order UBA11872; family UBA11872; genus JAJECS01. The sequence continues at coordinate 31,154 of DAOUHO010000152.1, forward strand.
CCGATCCGCCGCCGGGAAGTGCAGCCAACTCAATGGCCAGTGCTCCTGCCGCCGGGGTCCATTCCCGATCGACATGTGCGGCGTAGCCTTCGGCGGCGGCGAACACGGTCATGGGCAGATGCACCGAGTGCAGTTCGAGGCGTGCTTCTCCATGCCTGTCCGTGGACGCACTCGTCCACGTCTTGTTTGGAAACAGCGCCAGCAGGCTTGCTTCTGCAAGTGGTCTTCCGTTCTGGCGCACGGTGATGATGACCGTTGCCGGTCCGGAATCGGGCTCGGCAGCCGGTAACGTGAGACAGAGTTCCGCGTCGTCGATCAGCCGGAATTCTGGCTCCTTGCCGGTGAGTTCCTTCGTCTCGCGGCGGATGATCGGCACACCGTCGCCGCGCCGTTCCATGAAATACTGCCTGCCTCCGGCGCCTTCGATTTCGCTGGCGTTCATCCTCCCGAGCACCGATGTCAACACCTCGTTCCGGGTCGATTGCCGTTCGCCCATGCTCTCGATCGTCAGGCTGTTTGGGAGAGAGCCTGGAGAGCAGAGTTCGAGGCGGTCGGAGAAGATCGACAGCCGGATTCGGCTTCCGCTGATTGAATAGTCGCGGTGCACGACCGCGTTTACGAGGCCTTCGAACAGCGCCCGGGTGCTGTATTCGGGCAGATTCTCCCGGCCAGGATCCTTGCGCGCGCTAACCCGCATGTTGCGGGCAGCAAACGCGAGCGCCTGTGTGATCTGGCGGTTGATCGGTCCGCCGATCTCCTGTGCATCGATTTGCCCAGATGAGCGGTCGGCGCCTCGGTAGCGAACGGCAGTGATGACAGCGTTAGGCAGAAACTGCTCTGGACTCTCCGTGCAGAGCAGCACACCCGCGACGGAGGCCCGAGTAGCGCCATGCTCGTCCGTGCCCAGCAATCCGAGCTTCTCCAGCCCCACTTTGGGATCGGCCAGACTCTCGGTGCTCAGCAACGGCTTCCACAAACGCTCATCCAGCGTGGCGAAGCCTGTTGTTGCCACCGTTTGCTCGTCGATGCCGGCAAAGCGAGATTGGCCTCGCCGTTGCGCCAAACGCACCCGCTCGTC
>DAOUHO010000153.1:0-4982 GCA_034428595.1 Chloroflexota bacterium
CCTCGATGCTCGATAAGCTTTGCGCAGCCTACGATGTACCCTTGGTAGAGACCGGCGTCGGCTTCAAATACGTGGCGCCGGCCATGGTGGAACAGGCCGAAGCGCATAGGCCGGGGTAGGTAATCGCCGGTGGCGCCCGACACGAGGGCGTTGACAGCGGTCCGTCCATGGCGCAATACTTTAGTAAGACCCGGTAAGAAAGACCCGCCATGCCGCGCACAACCACCACCATCACATTCTCCCTGCCGCCCGAAATGGCGGATCGAGTGGATGAGGCGATGCAGCAGCAGGGACGCTCACGCAGCGAATTCGTGCGGGAAGCGCTGGTCCGCTACATGGAAGAGTGCGAGTGGCGCCAGTTGCTCCAATATGGCGAGCGGCGAGCGCGAGAGCAGGGCATCGGCCCTGAGGACGTAACGTCCCTGGTCGAGGAGTATCGGGCCGAGGTCAGCTCGCAGCGCACGTGAGGGTCGTCCTCGATACCAACGTCATCGTCTCGGGCCTAAACTTTCCCGGCAACGAGCGCCTTCTGCTCGACCTGGCGCGTAGAGCTCGGTTCGAGTTGTACCTGTCGCCGTTCATCCTGGATGAAGTCTCCGGAGTGCTCGCGCGGAAATTCGGTTGGGCGGATGGCGACGTGCAGCAGGCGCTGGGGCGGCTTCGCCAAGCCGCCACCGTCACTCACCCCCCAAAGTGCCCCGACGTCATCGCGGGAGGCCATGCAGACAATCGGATTCTGGAGTGTGCGGTGGCAGCCTCCGCCGACTATCTGGTCACCGGCGACCGTCGCCACCTGCTGCCGATCGGTGAGCACCGAGGCGTCCAAATCATTAGGCCGCCACGGTTCATTTCTGCTCTCGGCGACGGGTAGGGATCCGGTCGCAGTCAGGTGTGGCGTACAACCAAGTGCGCATGGACGTCCGGTCCATGCCGTGCCTGCGTAGGATGACCCCATGATCAAGCTCGGTCTCCGCTATGCCTCGACCTCCCGCGAGCACTTGCAGCTCGTGCGGCAGCTGGGCGTTGAGGGCGGCACGTTGCGTTGGATCAGGTTTCCCGGGGCGGAGGCCAGCGGCGGCCACGTGGATCGGGACGGCCTTCGCGCGCTGCTGAGGCGCTTCGCCGAGTTCGACCTGGCGCTGGGCGGCATGGAGCTCAGCCGACCGCTGATTCCCGGCGTCCTGCAGGGCGACGCGGAGCGCGCCGCCGGTGAGCTCGAGGCCCTCTGCGAGACCATCCGCCTATTGGGCGACCACGGCATCGACCTGCTCACCTGCGGCTTCGCCATCGCCCACGCCGACGAGGCGCAGCACGACTGGCGCGGCTACCGCGACGAGCCGCTGGGCCGGGCGGGCGCCGTGCTGCGCACCTTCGACGCCGCCCGCCTGGATGCCGGCGACCTCGTTACCTGGGGCGGCGACGGCGCCGACGGCTCGCATGTCGACGAGCCGGAAGTCTGGCGCCGCCTCGACCGCTTCATGGACTCCGTCCTGCCCGCGGCCCGCGCCGCCGGCGTGCGGCTCGGCTTCCACCCCAACGATCCCCCGCTGCCGGTCTACCGCGGCGTGGCCCAGCCCTTCGCCACGCCCGACGGGCTGGCGCGTCTGCTCGATCGCTACGCCGATCCGAACGTGGGCCTGCTCTTCTGCCTGGGCACGCTGCAGGAGTCCGGCGGCGACATGACCGGCGCGCTGCGCCGCTTCGGCGCCCAGGGCAAGCTCTTCGCCATCCACTTCCGCAACGTGCGCGGGGTCGTGCCGCGGTTCCACGAGGTCTTTCCCGACGAGGGGGACTTCGACGCGGCCGAACACATGCGCCTGCTGCACGAGGCCGGCTTCGACGGCTACGTGATGCCCGATCACTACCCCGGCGTCGCGGGCGACACCCCCGAGAACGACCTCGCCCGGGCCTGGTGCCTGGGCTACCTGCGCGCGCTGATCCAGTCCACGGCCTGAGGGCGGCGGCGGAGTAGGCGGGACCCCGACCCCGACCCGGGTGTCCAGACTGGGCAGACGGTTTAGGGGTGTTCGGAGACATCGTTTACACAATTCGGACGGCGGCTTAGGGGCAGGCGGCGGGCGCCCACCAGGGGCGCCTCTACACCGACTGGCGCCTCCGGCCGGTTGCCGCCGCCGCAGGGGCGGGGCATGCTCGCGGGCGAGGCGCGGCGCACGGGGGCGAGGCCAATGGCGACGGAGTTTCAGGGAACGGTGGAGTTGCTGGTGGACGCGCTGCCGTCGGCGGAGGGCCCGGCCATGGACGCGCAGGGCCGGCTCTACGTGGCGGACAGCAGGGGAAGCACGCTGTGGCGGGTGTCGCGCAGCGGGGCGTGCGAGCCGTTTGCGCGGCTCGCGGGGCCAAACGGGTCGGCGGTGCATTGGAACGGCGATTGCTATGTCACGGACCCGCTCGGCTTTCGGATTGCACGCTGCACACCTGCGGGGCAGGTGTACACGGTGGTCGACGCCTACGAGGGCGGGTCGCTGGGGATGCCCAACGATCTGACCTTCCATCCCTCGGGCGCGCTCTATTTCACGGCGCCGAAGGGCACCTATGCGGTCGCCGACCCGACGCCGGGCCGCGTCTACCGGTTGGGGCCGGGCGGCGATCTGCGCCTGCTGGCGGATGACGTGGCGTGGCCCAACGGAATCAACGTAAACGCCGACGGTTCGGTGTTGTATCTGGCCGATTCGCACACCGGCCGGGTGTTGACGCAGGACATTCGCGCGGACGGCACGCTGGCCAACCGCGTCGTGCTGGCGGACGTGCGCGAGGGCCAGGACAACTGGTGGGCGCCGGACGGTATGTGCCTCGACGTCGAGGGGAACCTCTACGTGGCGGTCTATGGCTCCTCTCGCGTGCGGCGGGTGACGCCCGACGGAGAGATTGACCTGGATATCCCCGTGGGAGACGACAAGCCGGCGAACTGCTGCTTCGGCGGGCCCGAGAACGACGAACTGGTCATCACCTCCCGCGAAGGGACGGTGTACCGGGCGAAGATCGGGATTCCGGGCCTGCCGCTGTTCGGGCCGTGAGGCTGATGGGCGCCGGGGATAGGGCGCTCCCGTCGGAGTCCATCGGAGCCGCCCCCCTTCCTGTCATTCCGAGCCGCAGGCGAGGAATCTCAGATGCTCAACCCCGGTCGCGAGGTCGTGGACTCTAGATTTCTCACTTCGTTCGAAATGACAAAGACCGTCACCCTTGACACAATCGTCCGGTGACCATACGATCTAGCACCATGACGGTCCGTGAAATAGACGAACGAGCCGGGGCAGACGCCCAAAACGGCGCCGGGGCGGCGGCGCCAGATTCCCTGGTGCAGTCCGCGCGGCAGCTTTTGGTGCTCGGCCGGCGCATGGGGCGGATCGCGATGCGGTTTGCCGCCGCCCGCGCGGATGAGCTGGAGCTCACCATGCCGCAATACCAGGCGCTGCGCGCCTTGCGCCAGCGCAGTTGCCGCATGAGCGATCTCGGCAGCCGGCTGATGGTGAGCAAGCAATGGGCCTCGCAGAGCGTTGACTCTTTGGTTCGCGCGGGTCTGGCGACGCGGGCGGAGGACCCGGACGACCGCCGTCACGCCATCGTGAGCGCCACGCCGAAGGGCCTCGAGGCGCTTGAGGCCCACGAGCAGGCCCTCGCCACATTCCTGGCGGGGGCGCTGGACGGGATTCCAGGCGAGGCGCTCGAGCGCCTTGATGAAGCGTTGGGCGAGCTGAACGCGCACATGGCCCGGCGCCGTGACGAAGGCTATTTCCGCTCGCTGCGAGAGGCGGGCACGCGTGAATCCGGAGACAAGACATGACGCGCGACTCGACCCCCTCACCCCCGGATCAAGTCCGGGGCAGGCGCCGACCCTCTCCCACGGAGGGGAGAGGGCGCGGACCCGGCCGCGGCAGAGACGGCGGTCGCGCGGGCCCACCCGATGGCCAGCAGCTCATGGGCGGGCCGGGCGGCATGCGTCAGGGGCCACGCATGGCGCTCGGGTCGAGCCAGCAGGTCTTGCGACGTCTGGCCGCCTACGCGCTGCCGCATTGGCGGCTGGCGGCGGCGACGCTCATCGTCACCCTGGTGGCCACGGCGGCGGACCTGGCGATTCCGTGGCTGTTGAAAGAGGTGATCGACAACGGTCTGAAGGAGGGCCGGATTGCCACGCTGATCGTGCTGGCGGCGCTGGTGGTGGCGCTGACGGCCGTGAAGGGCACGGCGCAGTTTGGGCGCCAGTTTGCGTCCGAGTGGCTGGGCCAGCGAGTCGTGTTCACGATGCGGAATCAGCTCTATCGACACGTGCAGAGCCTGTCGTTTGGCTATCACGACCGCGCGCGCACCGGCGAGTTGATGTCTCGGACGACGAGTGACGTCGAGCGAGTGCGCCGCTTCGTGTCCATGGGCGCGTTCCAGCTCGTACAAATCGCGCTGCTGATCCCGGGCATCGCCGTGGTGCTGCTGGTCATCGACTGGCAACTGGCGCTGCTGGGCTTGCTGACGGTGCCGGTGATGGCGGTGCTGGCGGTGACGTTCGCGCACCGCATTCGCCCGCTGTTCCAGGCGGTGCAGGAGGCCTGGGCGGACCTGAACGCTGCGGTGCAAGAGAACCTGGCGGGCGCCCGGGTGGTGCGGGCCTTCGCGCAGGAGGGGATGCAGCGGGCGCGCTTCGAACCGGTGAACAAGGAAGTCACCGACCGCAACGTGGAGGTCATGCGGCTGTTCGCCATGCGCATGCCGCTCTTCATGGCGGTGCTGGGGATGGGGCAGGTGGCGGTGCTGTGGTACGGCGGCTGGAAAGTGATCGAGGGCGAGGCGACGATCGGCGCCCTGGTGGCGTTCAACACCTATCTGCTCCTGCTGATGATGCCGGTGCGGATGCTGGGCATGACCATTAACAGCTTTGCCCGCGCGGTGGCCTCGGGCACGCGCATCTTCGAGGTGCTGGACGAGCACTCGGAGGTCCAGGAGGCCGCCGACGCGGTGGCGTTCGACGACGT